>NZ_CP160388.1:3562500-3842277 GCF_040732315.1 Oryzisolibacter sp. LB2S | reverse complement strand
TGCCTGACCGGCGAGGTCGCCGTCGATGTCGTGGCTGGAATGGGAGGGTTCCTCGTGCATTGCGGGAAATTCTAGTTGTGGATAGGAGGAACTGTGAAAGGCCGGAGATTCTAGCTTGTCAAGGAGTTATCCACAATCTCGGCCGCGTGGCCCGGTGGCGATATTTTTGACCAGCCCATTGCCAGGTTGAATGCTCCCTGCAATAATCGCCGGTTTCCCTGAATGCGTTCAGGGTGATAAAGCCCGGGCGGCTGCTTTTGCCCTCTAGCGTCTTGCTGGCTGCATGGCGCAATGCGTATGCGTAATGAGGGAGTGGCGGCGAGGCCGGCGGGCGTGGCCGATCGAAGCGGCGCCCGTAACCGAACCTTCAAGGATTGAACATGAAACGTACCTACCAACCCTCCAAGACCCGTCGCGCCCGCACCCACGGCTTTCTCGTGCGCATGAAGACCCGCGGCGGCCGTGCCGTCATCAACGCCCGCCGCGCCAAGGGCCGCAAGCGCCTGGCCGTCTGAGGCAGCACCGCTCGGCGCCCGAGCGCGGACGCATGCTTTCATGCATCGGCTGAAGACTCGCGCCCAGTTTCAGGCTGTGATGGCGGGGGGCACGGTCTCACGCACGGCTCATTTCGCGCTGCATCGCTTGAGCCTCTTCGCCGCTGTCGCGCCCGCAGGGCCCGACTCCGCGCCCAGGGCGCAGGAGTCGCAGGCCCTGTTTGCCGTGGCCGCCGGCGCGGCCGATCCGTGGCTCGGCGCCATGGTGCCCAAGCGCTGGGCGCGCCGCGCCGTCACGCGCAACACCATCAAGCGCCAGATCTACGCCGTGGCCGCCGGGTTCGAGCCGCGCATGCCACATGCGGCCCATGTGGTGCGTCTGCGCACGGCCTTTGACCGCAAGCATTTCGTGAGCGCCACGTCCGACGCGCTCAAGGGCGCCGTGCGCGCCGAGTTGGCGCAGCTCTTTGCAGCGGCCGAGCGACGCGGCACGCGGGCGGGAGACGCGCCATGATGCGCGGCCTGCTCATCGGCCTGGTGCGTGGCTACAGGCTGCTGCTCAGCCCCTGGCTGGGCTCAGCCTGCCGGTTCGAGCCGACCTGCTCGGCGTACTCCCTGCAGGCACTCGAGCGCCATGGCGCCGCTGTCGGCAGCTATCTCACGCTGCGGCGCCTGGTGCGCTGCCATCCCTGGTGCGACGGAGGGCATGACCCCCTGCCGCAGGAGCTGCCCCGCGGCAGTCGCCTGTTCTCACGGCTCGTGCCCCGCGACACAACAACCTCCTCACCTACGAAGCATCCATGAACGACATCCGCCGCACCATCCTGTGGGTGATATTTGGCTTTTCCATCGTGCTGCTGTGGGACCGATGGCAGGTGCACAACGGGCGCCAGGCCACCTTCTTCCCCTCGCCCACGACGCAGACCGCGGCCGCGCCTGCACAGGCCACGCCGGCGCCGGTGTCCGACGTGCCGCAGGCCAGTGCCCAGGCCGCGGCCGTGCCCGGGGGCAGTGGCGCAGGCGCCGCATCGGCCCCGGCCGCCCTGCCGCGCGAGCGCGTGACCATTGCCAACGACGTGCTGCGCCTGACCGTCGACAGCGAAGGCGGCACGCTGATCAAGAGCGAGCTGCTCAAGTACAGCGAGCAGCAGGGCGACACCACGCCCCTGGTGCTCATGAATGACAGCGCCAGCCAGGTGTACCTGGCGCAGACCGGCCTGATCGGCGGCAGCTTTGCCACGCACAAGACGGTGATGCAGGTCGTGCCCGGCAAGCGCGAGCTGGCCGAGGGCGACGACGCGGTGCAGCTGCGCCTGGAGTCGCCCGAGGTCGGCGGCGTCAAGCTCGTCAAGACCTATACCCTCAGGCGCGGCGCCTATGACGTGGCGGTGCGCCACGAGGTGGTGAACACGGGCAGCGCACCGGTCAACCCCCAGCTCTACCTGCAGCTGGTGCGCGACGGCAACCAGCCCTCGGGCTCCACGCCGTTCTACTCCACCTTCACGGGCCCGGCGGTCTACACCGACGAGAAGAAGTACCAGAAGATCGAATTCAAGGACATCAAGGCCAAGAAGGTCGACATTCCGGCCGAGACCACCAGCGGCTACATCGCCATGGTGCAGCATTACTTCGTGAGTGCCTGGCTGCTGCCCGACGGCATGCGCCGCGAGCTGCGCGTGGACGCGGCCGACATTGGCGCCACTGCCCCCGACTGCTGCTACCGCGTGCAGGCCATCGCCCCGCTCGGTGAGATCGCCCCGGGCCAGGCCAAGGCCGTGGACGCCCGGCTGTTCACCGGCCCGCAGCTGGAAAAGACGCTGGAGGCGCTGGCCCCGGGCCTCGAGCTCGTCAAGGACTATGGCTGGCTGACCATTCTGGCCAAGCCGCTGTACTGGCTGCTCGACAAGATCCACAGCGTGCTGGGCAACTGGGGCTGGTCCATCGTCGGCCTGGTGCTGCTGCTCAAGATCGCCTTCTACTGGCTCAACGCCAAGGCCTACGCCAGCATGGCCAAGATGAAGGCCATCAACCCACGCATCCAGGAGATGCGCGAGCGCCTGAAGGACAAGCCGCAACAGATGCAGCAGGAGATGATGCGCATCTACCGCGAGGAGAAGGTCAACCCGCTGGGCGGCTGCCTGCCCATCATGATCCAGATCCCGGTGTTCATCGCGCTCTACTGGGTGCTGCTGTCCACCGTCGAGATGCGCCAGGCGCCCTGGATCGGCTGGGTGCACGACCTCTCGACCAAGGACCCATACTTCATCCTGCCGCTCCTGATGACGCTGTCCACGCTGCTGCAGACCGCGCTCAACCCCGCGCCGCCCGACCCGATGCAGGCCAAGATGATGTGGATCATGCCGCTGATGTTCAGCGTGATGTTCTTCATGTTCCCCGCCGGTCTGGTGCTGTACTGGCTGACGAACAACATCCTGTCCATTGCCCAGCAGTGGCTCATCAACACCCGCATGGGCGTGCCGCCGCAGTTCAACCTGCCCAAGTTCCGCTGACCTGCCCCCGCGCATGAGAGACAACGGCCGCTTCAGCGGCCGTCGTCTTTTTGGGTAGGATGACCAGCTTTCACCACACTGGGAGACTGGCCAATGAAGCAGCGTATGAGTTTCAAACTGGGCATGGTGGCGGCGGCGTTGCTGGCCGCGGGCGCCACCAATGCGGCGACCCTGCGCTGGGCGGGCGCCAACGACATCCTCACCATCGACCCCCACGCCCAGAACCACCAGACCACGCACGCCTTCCTGCAGCAGATCTACGAAAGCCTGGTGCGCTACGACGCCAAGTACAACACCGAGCCCGCGCTGGCCACGAAGTGGACCCAGGTGTCGCCCACCCAGGTGCGCTTCGAGCTGCGCAAGGGCGTCAAATTCCACGACGGCACGCCGTTCACGGCCGACGACGTGGTGTTCTCGCTCACGCGCGCGGGCACGGCCCCGTCCAACATGATGAGCTCGGTGCAAAGCGTCAAGGAGGTCAAGAAGGTCGACGACCACACCGTGGACGTCTTCCTCAAGGGCCCCAACCCCATCCTGCTGCGCGAGCTGACCGAGGCGCGCATCATGAGCAAAGCCTGGGCCGAGAAGCACAACTCGCTCAAGTCGCAGGACTACGCCGGCAAGGAAGAAAGCTTTGCGTCGCGCAACGCCAACGGCACGGGCCCCTTCAGCCTGGTGGCCTGGCAGCCGGACCAGAAGCTCACGCTCAAGAAGAACCCGAACTGGTGGGACCAGCCCAAGGGCAATATCGACGAAGTGGTGTTCACGCCCATCAAGTCGGCCGCCACGCGCACCGCGGCCCTGGTGTCGGGCCAGGTGGACTTCGTCGTCGACCCACCGCCGCAGGACCAGGCGCGCATGAAGGCCGACTCCAACCTGAAGCTCGTCGAGGGCGCAGAGAACCGCACCATCTACCTGGGCCTGGACCAGTTCCGCGACGAGCTGCCCGGCGCCGGTACGCCGGGCAAGAACCCGCTCAAGGACAAGCGCGTGCGCCAGGCGCTGTACCAGGCAATCGACATCGCCTCGCTGCACCGCAACACCATGCGCGGCCTGTCGGTCAATGCCGGTGTCATGGTCGCGCCCATGGTCCATGGCTGGAGCAAGCAGCTCGACGAGCGCGCCGCCAAGTACGACGTCGAGGGCGCCAAGAAGCTGCTCGCCGACGCGGGCTACCCGCAGGGTTTTTCGCTGCGCCTCGATTGCCCCAATGACCGCTACGTGAACGACGAGGCCATCTGCCAGGCCGTCACCGCGATGTGGACGCGCATCGGCGTCAAGACCCAGCTGCAGACCGCGCCCATGGCCCAGTTCGTCACGCGCGTGATGAACAACGACGTCAGCGCCTACCTGTTCGGCTGGGGCGTGGCCACGTTCGACGCGCTCTACACGCTCGACTCGCTGATGTCCACCAAGGACGGCAAGACGGCGGCCGGCGTGTACAACGGCGGCCGCTTCAGCGACCCCAAGCTCGACGCCATGATCCAGCAGATCAAGGTGGAGATGGATGCGCCCAAGCGCGACGCGCTGATCCACGACGCGCTCAAGCTCACCAAGGACGAGTACTACTACCTGCCGCTGCACCACCAGATCCGCCCCTGGGCCATGCGCAAGAACGTCGAGACCGTGCACCGCGCCGACGACAGGCCGATGCCGACCTGGACGACGATCAAGTAATCGCGCCGCGTCGCGCCTTCCACTCAGCCAAGGCCCGCTCTGCGGGCCTTTTTGCTGGGTTGGCGCTTCATGCTACGGCTGACTGCCGATACGAAAGTCAGCCTTGGCGCTTGAATGATTGGAAATTCTCTTTGGCGTTCGCGTGTGTCAATTTTTTTATCACGTGCTGCCTTCATTCGCCGCCCAAGTCCGCGTCCACCTGACCGCCAGCCTCAAGCACCATCGGTGTTGCGATCTGCCGCAATGCTTTGCCAAAGCTTTACCTGTGCGTGTCGCGCCGTGGTCAGCCGCGCCCGCGTGGTGGCGTTGAATGGGACAGGCGGCGTCGCATGGAGTAGCGCGCGCCGCCGCCCCCATCGCAAAGGAGCAACACCATGAACATCCGTTTTCTGGCACTCGCCACCACCCTGGTACTGGGGACGCTGGGCGCCGCCCACGCGCAGAGCACGCCACGCGTGGACCAGCGTCAGGAGAATCAGGAGCGCCGCATAGAGCAGGGCGTGGCCTCGGGCCAGCTCACGCAGCGCGAGGCGGCGCGGCTGGAGCATCGCCAGGACCATGTCGCCGCGGCCGAGGCACGCGCCAAGGCCGACGGACAGGTCACCCGCCGTGAGCGCGCACGCCTGCACGCCATGCAGGATCGCGAGAGCCGGCGCATCTACCGCCAAAAACACGACCACCAGCATGCGCGCTGAACGCGCGCTGCGTCACGACGTCAGGGTCTCGGCCACGGCCGCCGCCGTGCCAAAGGCCAGCGTGAAGCCCAGCGCGCCATGGCCGGTGTTGAGCAGCAGATTGGCCGGGCCGCGCGCGTGCCGCCCCACCACCGGCAGGCCGGTGGGCGTGGCCGGGCGCAGGCCGGCCCAGGGCTGCAGCGCGTCGCCCAGGCCGCTGCGCGGGAACAGTGCACGCGTGGCGGCGCACAGCGTGTCGATGCGCGCGCGCGGAATGTCCAGCCCATAACCCACCAGCTCGGCCATGCCGGCCACGCGCATGCGCCCGCCCAGGCGCGCAAACACCACCTTGCGCGCGGCGTCGGTCACGCTCACGTGCGGCGCGGCGCCGGGCTCGGGCGCGGCGTCGAAGGTGATGCTGTAGCCCTTGAGCGGATAGACCGGCAGGCGCAGCCCCAGGCCGCGCGCCAGGGCCTGGCTGGCGCTGCCCAGCGCGAGCACGAAGGCATCGGCCTCGATGGCGCCGGCGTCGGTCTGCGCGGCCGCGATGCGCGCGCCCGAGCGCGTCAGCGCCGTGATCCGCGTGTCCAGCACAAAGCGCACGCCGCGCGCCGCGAGCAGCGCGTGCAGGCCCTGGCAGACCTTGAGGCAGTCGGCCGCACATTCGCTGGGCGTGTAGATGGCGCCCGCGATCTGCGGCGCATAGTGCGCCAGCGCCGGCTCCAGCTCCACGCAGCGCGCGGGGCTCACGGCCTCCTGCACGCAGCCCCAGCCGCGCTGCAGCTCGAGCTGGCGCCGCGCACCATCGAGCGCGGCCTGGCTCGCGTAGAGCACCAGCTTGCCGGTGCGCGAGAAGTCGCAGTCCAGCCCCTCGCTGCTCAGCATGTGCTCAAAGCCATGGCGGCTGCGCGCCGCCAGCGCCAACAGCGTGGCCGTACCATGCTCCGAGGCCTGGCGGTTGCAGGCGCGCAGGAAATCCAGTCCCCAGCGCCACTGCTGCACATCCCAGCGCGGGCGCAGCTTGAGCGGCGAGTCGGGCGACAGCAACAGCTTGGGCAACTGTGCCCAAATGCCCGGATCGGCCAGCGGCTGCACATAGCTGTAGCTCAGCTGCGCGCCATTGCCCCCGCTGGTTCCGGCCCCCGGCTGGGCCTGGTCGACCACGGTGACCTGCATTCCCTGGCGCTGCAGCTCGTAGGCCGTGGCCAGGCCCACGATGCCCGCGCCCATGACACATACATGCATTGCGAAACTCTCGTCTGATAGCGGATTGCCCCAATGTAGGGCGAGCGCCGGCGCTTCTCGGTGAAGATCAGCGACGCCATCGCCGGTGTGGTGAGCAAGCGGCCAAAGCGCCCCGACCTCAAGGTGGAGCTGCAGGTCGTGACCTCGCAAGACGGCACTCGGCTGCTGCAAAGTTGATCATGTCTCTGATTCTGCCCAAGAGCCAGGTCATCGGCCTGCCGATGAACCCAGATCTGCCCAAGAGCCAGGTCATCGGCCTGCCGATGAACCCAGAAATCAAGGACAAGCTCACGGCGCAAAGCGACAAGCCTGCCCAGCGAGTCCTGCGGCCGGTGGGGCGCCAGCGTCAATAATGCGGTGCTCTGCGCATCGTTGAAAGCCCCGCCATGCTCGCCCGCCACCAGGACCCCATTGCCGCCATCGCCACCGCCCCCGGGCGCGGGGCCGTGGGCATAGTGCGCGTGTCGGGCCGCGGGCTGGTGCCCTTGGTGCAGGGGCTGTTCGGGCGCGCGCTGCAGCCGCGCCAGGCGCATTACCTGCCGTTTCCCGACGCCGCGGGCCGGCCCATAGACCAGGGGCTGGCGCTGTTCTTCCCCGCGCCGCACAGCTACACCGGCGAGGACGTGCTCGAGCTGCAGGCGCATGGCGGCCCCGTGGTGCTGCAGCTCTTGCTGGCGCGCTGCCTGGAGGCGGCCCAGGGCCTGCTGCCACGCCTGCGCCTGGCCGAGCCGGGCGAGTTCACCGAGCGCGCCTTCCTCAACGACAAGATCGACCTGGCACAGGCCGAGGCCATCGCCGACCTGATCGACGCCAGCACCGAGGCCGCGGCGCGCAGCGCGGGGCGCTCGCTCTCGGGCGCGTTCTCGCAGGAGATCCACGGCCTGCGTGACGCCCTCATCCACCTGCGCATGCTGGTCGAGGCCACGCTCGACTTTCCCGAGGAAGAAATCGACTTCCTGCGCAAGGCAGACGCACGCGGACAGCTATTAAATTTGCAGCAAACCCTGGCCGCCGTGATGGGCCGCGCGAGCCAGGGGGCGCTGCTGCGCGAGGGCATCAAGGTGGTCATCGCGGGCCAGCCCAACGCGGGCAAGAGCTCGCTGCTCAATGCGCTCGCGGGGGCCGAGCTGGCCATCGTCACGCCGATCGCCGGCACCACGCGCGACAAGGTGCAGCAGACCATACAGATCGAGGGCGTGCCGCTGCACATCATCGACACCGCCGGCCTGCGCGAGAGCGAGGACGAGGTTGAGCGCATAGGCATCGCGCGCGCCTGGGACGAGATCGCCGCGGCCGACGCCGTGCTGTTCCTGCACGACCTCACGCGCCTCGATGCCCCTGACTACATGGCCGCGGACGCAGCCATCGCCCGCACCCTGGCCGAAAGACTGCCGGGCGCCGTGCCCGTCATCGACGTCTGGAACAAGCTCGATGCCTGCCGCCAGTCCCTGCCCGCGGCGGTGGCCGGCCATGGCGCCGTGCACCTGTCGGCGCGCACCGGCGCGGGGCTGGATGCGCTGCGCCGGCAGCTGTTGGAGCTGGCGGGTTGGCAGTCCGGCGCGGCCGAGGGCGTGTACATTGCCCGCGCGCGCCATATCGAGGCCCTGCGCGCCGTCGACGCCCACCTCATGGAGGCGGCCGCCCAGCTGCACAGCGACGGCCCGGCGCTCGACCTGCTGGCCGAGGAGCTGCGCCTGGCGCAGAACGCGCTCAACACCATCACCGGCGAGTTCGGTGCCGACGACCTGCTCGGCGTGATCTTTTCGAGCTTCTGCATCGGCAAGTGATGTGGCCCAGGACAGACAACTTCGATGAACCCTTGTGGCCCGGCGACGGGCACGCTACCGTTGAACTCCCATGAACATTGCCAACAGCTTCACTCCCACGCCCGGCGGTGACCTGACGGGCCTGGCGCAGGCCATGGACCAGTCGGTCGGCGAGGACTGCATGATCAATTCGCTCAGTCCCGAGCAATGGGTCCTGCTGGCACGCTACCTGCAGCCCGTGCATGTCGCCGCGGGCCGGGTGCTGTTCGAGCAGGGCTCGACGGACCGCACCCTGTACCTGATCGAGAGCGGCAACCTCACCGTGCACTTCGAGGATGAAAACCAGCGCCTGCGCTTGGCCATCGTCGGCCCGGGATCGGTGGTCGGCGAGGGTGCATTCTTCTCGCACCGGCCGCGCAGCGCGACGGTGCAGGCGGGCGCGGCCAGCAAGCTGTGGGCCTTGAGCGCGATTCGCTTCAACGAACTGGCCCACCGCCAGCCGGCGGTGGCGCTGCCGCTGGTCATGGCCATCGCCGCGGTTCAGGCCAAGCGCCTGAGCCACAGCGGGCGACGCGTTGCATCCACCTGACAACCCATCCGTCTTCGCGGGCCGAAGGCAAACCCTGCGTACCCTGCCGAAGGCCATCGCTGTACACTTACTGACACTTTTAGCAATTATTCGCGGAAAACGTGGCATGTCCTTGTTCAGCTGGTTGACTCGCAAATCCAAGCCCCAGGCGCAGCGTGCGGATGCTGCGCCTGGACCGTTGGTTGCCCACGATGCCGCTGCGGCGGCGCCGGGCCGCAATGGCCGAACCGCACCGCCATCTGCGTCCGCGGCCGCGGCAGACCAGTTGCGCCGCAGCGAGCGCACTGGGCGCCGCGAGCTGCTCTACACCGCCGTGCGCGACGCCATGGTGCGCGCCGGTGTGCTGTCGGCGGGTTACAAGTTCAAGGTGCTTTCACTCGACCAGCGCGGCGCCCAGTTCCTCGTGATGGTCGATCTGGCGCCCGAATACGGCAGCGACATGGAGCGCCTGACCGAGATCGAGGCCTTGATCGCCCAGTCCGCGAAGACGCGCTTCGATATCGTGATCCCGGCGATCTACTGGCGCAGCAACCCGCAGATCGTTGTCGGCAACGCGGTGCGGCTGGCCTCCACGGGCACGCAGCCACAACCGCGCGTAGCGGAGTTCACGGCGGCGGCCGCGGCCGCTTCGCCCGTGATCGTCCGGCCCGCGCCCGCATCCCAGGCCGCGCCGGCGGCGGCCACGCGCCCGGCGCCCCTGGTGCCTCCGCCGGCGGCGCCCGCACCATCCGTGCCGGCCGGGCATGAGCGGGATGGGCGCTTCGATCCCATCGAGGCCGACGAGATGGCAGCCTTCAAGCAGGCGCTGATGAGCGCCGCCGCGCACGCGCCCGCGGTGGAGCCCGGCGTTGCCACGCGCAGCGGCCCCTTGCTCGCGCCCACGCCCGTGCTCACGGGCTTCGAAGATACGGTCATGCCCGGTCAGGATGGCCGCGGTTCCGGCGGCTCCGACCTGAGCAGCACGCAGTACGGCGACCTGCGCTGAGCCCGGGCCGCGCGCCAGGGCGCGCCCGCGCCTCAATGCCCGCTGAAGTCCACCAGCGTGAACAGCGGCAGCCCGCTGGCGCGCAGCCGGGCCGATCCGCCGAGCTCGGGCAGGTCGACGATGGCCGCCCCCTCCATCACCGTGGCGCCCAGCCGCTCGAGCAGCTTCTTGCCCGCCATCATGGTCCCGCCCGTGGCGATGAGGTCGTCGATCAGCAGCACCCGGTCGCCGGACTGCACGGCGTCCGCATGCAGCTCCACGGTGGCGCTGCCGTATTCGAGCTCGTAGGTCTCCTCCACCGTGGTGAAGGGCAGCTTGCCCTTCTTGCGTATGGGCACGAAGCCCACGTTGAGTTCATAGGCCACGACCGAACCCAGGATGAAGCCGCGCGCGTCCAGCCCAGCCACCACGTCGGGGCGCATGGCGCGGTCCATGTAGCGGTGCACGAAGGCGTCGATCAGGACGCGAAACACCTTCGGGTCCTGCAGCAGTGGCGTGATGTCGCGAAACTGCACGCCCGGCGCCGGCCAGTCGGGCACGGTGCGGATGTGCTGGCGCAGAAAGTCGGTGACGTCGAAGTGGGGCATGGGTGGGTGCAACGGTGGCGGTGAACAGCGACAGCGAACAATGGCGGTGAAGGGGCCGCGCAAAGTGTAATCAGCCGCGCAGCAGTTTCTCCTCGGCCAGGCTCAGCGCCGTGGGGTGGCCCGACAGCACCAGGGTGTCGCCCTCGGCCAGCGCGGCCACATCGTCGGGGGCGGACAGCCGGCCATTGGCGCGCCGCACGTTGATCAGCTGCGCGCCCATGGCGTGCAGCGGAAACTCGGCGAGTCGATGGCCCACGGCGGCCGCGCCCGGCGGCAGGGTGAGGGAGTACAGCCGCTCCTGGTCGCGCTCGGTGACAGTGTCGTCGTCGGCGCCGTGAAAGTAGCCGCGCAGCAGGCCGTAGCGCGCCTCGCGCTGATCCTGCACCAGGCGCAGCACGCGGCGCATGGGCACGCCCACCAGGGCCAGTGCGTGGCCGGCGAGCATCAGCGAGCCCTCGATGGCCTCGGGCACGACCTCGGTGGCGCCGGCGGCCTGCAGCCGGTCCAGATGGGTGTCGTCCTGCGTGCGCACCACCACCGGCACATGGGGTGCGTGGGCTCCGGCATGGCTGAGCACCTTGAGCGCCGCGGGCGTGTCCAGATAGGTGACGGCCACGGCCGCGGCGCGGCCCAGGCCCGCGGCCTTGAGCGCCTGCAGGCGCGTGGCATCGCCAAACACCACCGAGTCGCCCGCGGCGGCGGCCTGGCGCACGCGGTCGGGGTCCAGGTCCAGCGCCATGTAGGGGATGGCCTCGTGCTCGAGCATGCGCGCCAGGTTCTGGCCGCAGCGGCCATAGCCGCAGATCAGCACATGGCCACTGGTGTTGATGGCCTGGCGCGCGATGCTCGTCACCTGCAGCGATTGCTGCAGCCAGTCGCTCGCGACGAGCTTCATGACGATGCGGTTGCTGTACTGGATGAGGAACGGCGTCGCCAGCATGGACAGCACCATGGCAGCGAGCACCGGGTTCATGAGCGAGGGCTGCAGCAGGTCGTGCGTGCGCATCAGCGACAGCAGCACGAAGCCGAACTCGCCCGCCTGCGCCGCGTACAGCGCGGTGCGCAGCGACACACCTGTGGTGGCGCCCAGGCCGCGCGCCAGGGCGACGATGATGGCCGTCTTGAGCAGCAGCGGCGCGCTCAGCAGGACCAGCACCAGCGCCCAATGCTCCAGCAGCACATGCCAGTCGAGCATCATGCCCACGGTGATGAAGAACAGGCCCAGTAGCACGTCGTGAAACGGCCGGATGTCCGTGCCCACCTGGTGGCGGTACTCGGTCTCGGACACCAGCACACCGGCGATGAAGGCGCCCAGCGCCAGCGACAGCCCGGCGAGCTCGGTCAGCCAGGCCAGTCCCAGCGTGACCAGCAGCAGGTTGAGCATGAACAGCTCGTCGCTCTTGCGCCGCGCCACCAGGGTCAGCCACCAGCGCATCACGCGCTGCCCGCCCACGAGCAGCACGCCCACCAGCACCACGGCCTTGACGAGTGCCAGGCCCAGGGCCAGCAGCAGCTTGTCGGGGGAGGAGCCCAGGGCCGGGATCAGCACCAGGAGCGGCACCACCGCCAGATCCTGGAACAGCAGAATGCCCAGCACGCGCCTGCCATGTTCGCTCTCGAGCTCGCCGCGCTCGGCCATGAGCTTGACGACGATGGCCGTGCTGCTCATGGCCAGCGTGCCCGAGAGCGCCAGCGCCGTCTGCCAGCCCATGTCCCAGACGCCGCCCAGGCGCGCCAGCAGCAGCAGGCCAGCCGTGAACACCAACATGGACGCGAGTACCTGCAGCAGCCCCAGGCCGAACACATGGCGGCGCATGGCGCGCAGCTTGGGCAGGTTGAACTCCAGGCCGATGGTGAACATCAGGAACACCACGCCGAATTCACCCAGATGGCGCACGCCCTCGGAGTTCTGCGTGAGCGCCAGCGCATGCGGGCCGATCAGGATGCCGGCCGCCAGATAGCCCATCATGGGCGGCAGCTTGAGGCTGCGGCAGGCCACCACGCCCAGCACGGCGGCCAGCAGATACAGCAGCGTCAGCGCGAGTGAGGACATGCGCCATCCTAGCCGAGCGCCGGGTGGGCGGCCGATAGAATCCGCCCATGCTCGCAAGCTCCGCCGCCACATCGTCCTTCAATGCCGACCAGGCCCTGCGCCTGGGCCGTGAAACCTTCGACATCGAGGCCGCGGCCCTGCAATCCATGGCGCAGCGGCTGGGCCCGGTCTTCGTCCAGGCCGTCGAGCGGCTGCTCGCCACGACAGGGCGCGTGATCGTCATGGGCATGGGCAAGAGCGGCCATGTGGGGCGCAAGATCGCCGCCACGCTGGCCTCCACCGGCACGCCCTCGTTCTTCGTGCATCCGGCCGAGGCCAGCCATGGTGACCTCGGCATGGTCACCAGGGGCGACCTGGTGCTCGCCATCTCCAACAGCGGCGAGAGCAGCGAGATCACCGTGCTGCTGCCCATGCTCCGGCGTCAGGGTGTGGCGCTGATCGCCATGACCGGCGGCCTGCAGTCCTCGCTGGCACGCCATGCCGACCTCGTGCTCGACTGCAGCGTGGAGCGCGAGGCCTGCCCGCTGAATCTTGCGCCCACCACCAGCACCACCGTGCAGCTGGCCATGGGCGACGCGCTGGCCGTGGCGCTGCTGGACGCACGCGGCTTTCGCCCCGAGGACTTTGCGCGCTCGCACCCCGGCGGCGCGCTGGGCCGCCGGCTGCTGACCCATGTGCGTGACGTCATGCGCAGCGGCGAGCAGGTGCCGCGCGTGCCGCCCGAGGCCGACTTCAGCACGCTGATGCGCGAGATGAGCGCCAAGGGCATGGGCGCCGCCGCCGTGGTGGACGCGGCTGGTTACCCCGTAGGCATCTTCACTGATGGCGACCTGCGCCGGCGCATCGAGGCCGGCACCGACCTGCGCAGCATGAGCGCCCAGGACGTCATGCACGCCCACCCGCGCACCATTGCCGTCGATGCGCTCGCGGCCGACGCCGCCCAGCTCATGGAGCACCACTCCATCACCAGCGTGCTCGTCACCGACCCGCAGGGCTTGCTCGTGGGCGTGGTGCATATCGGCGACCTGATGCGCGCCAAGGTGATCTGATGACAGCCGCCACCGCCTTGCCCCCGCTGCAGCCGGCCCTGCAGTTTGCCCCCGAGCTGCTGCTGCGCGCCCAGGACGTGCGCGTGGCCTTCTTCGACGTCGACGGCGTGCTCACCGACGGCGGCCTGTACTTTTCCGAGGACGGCGAGACGCTCAAGCGCTTCAATACCCTGGACGGGCACGGCCTCAAGCTGCTGCAGCAGGCGGGCATCACGCCGGCCGTGATCACCGGGCGCGACTCGCCCGCGCTGCGCCTGCGCCTGAAGGCCCTGGGCGTGACGCATGCGCGCTTTGGCACCGAGGACAAGCGCCCCGCGGCCGAGGCCCTGCTGTCCGAGCTGGGCCTGGCCTGGCACCAGGCTGCCGCCATGGGCGACGACTGGCCCGACCTGCCCGTCATGCGCCGCGCGGCCCTGGCCTGCGCGCCCGCCCAGGCCCATGCCGAGGTGCGCGCCATCGCCCACCATGTTGCGGCGGCCGCGGCGGGCGCCGGTGCGGCGCGCGAGTTTTGCGACCTGCTGCTCGTCGCCAGCGGCCGCTATGCCGGCCTGCTCGCCAGGCACGCGGCATGACCGGGCCGCGCCGGGCGTGGGAGCGCCTGTCCATCTACCTGCCCGTGCTCCTCATGGGGCTGCTGGCGCTGGGCTCCTGGTGGCTGGTGCGCAACGCGCCGCAACCGCATCCGCCCGCCACCGAACGCCCGCCCCGGCATGAGCCCGATTACTTCATGCGCGACTTCACGGTGAAGAACTTCGACGCGGCGGGCCGGCTCGAGAGCGACATTCGCGGCACCATGGCGCGCCACTTTGCCGACACCGACACGCTGGAGATCGACGAGCCGCGCATGCGCTCGGTGAACGCCGAGGGCCGTGTGACCACGGCCAGCGCGCGGCGCGGCCTGTCCAACAGCGATGGCAGCGAGGTCCAGCTGTTCGGCAACGCCGTCGTCACGCGCGAGGCCATGGCCGGCACCGGGGGCAAGCCATTGCCGCGCCTGGAGTTTCGCGGCGAGTTCCTGCACGCCTGGGTCAACGAGGAGCGCGTGCGCTCCAACCAGCCGGTCACGCTCAGGCGCGGCACCGACACCTTCACCGCCGACAGCATGGACTACGACAACCTGGACCAGATCCTGAACCTGCGTGGGCGCGTGCGCGGCACGCTGATGCCGGCCCATCCGGCGCAGTCCCGTTGATGGCGCAGGCGCGGCCCCTGGTCTTCATCACCGGCGCCTCCAGCGGCATAGGCCAGGCGTTGGCCGCGCAGTACCTGCGCGCGGGCTGGCGGCTGGCCCTGGTGGCCCGCCGTGAACCTGCAATGAAATCATGGGCCGAGGCGCTTGGAGTAAGCGCGGACAGCTATTCAATATATAGTGCAGACGTCAGCCAGCCGGACAGCATCATCGCCGCCGGCCATGATTGCATCGCACGCCAGGGCCTGCCCGACGTGGTCATCGCCAACGCCGGCATCAGCATCGGCATGGACACCGCCGAGCGCGCCGACATCGACGTCATGGCGCGCATCCTGGCCACCAACAACCTGGGGCTGGCCGCCACCTTCCACCCGTTTGTCGCGGCCATGCGCCGGCGCGGCAGCGGGCGCCTGGTCGGCATCGGCAGCGTGGCCGGCATACGCGGCCTGCCGGGCCATGGCGCCTACTGTGCCAGCAAGGCGGCCGTGATCAGCTACTGCGAAAGCCTGCGCGGCGAGCTGCGCGGCAGCGGCGTGCGTGTGGTCACGATCTGCCCGGGCTATGTGGACACACCGCTGACGCGGCAGAACCGCTACGCCATGCCGTTCCTGCTGCCCGCCGAGGTGTTTGCCGCACGCGCCATCAAGGCCATCGAGGCGGGGGCGAGCTACCGCGTCATCCCGTGGCAGATGGGCATCGTCGCCAGGCTGCTGCGCGCCCTGCCCAATGCCTGGTTCGACCGCCTGCTGCAGGGGCGCCCGCGCAAGCATAGGCAGGACGCGGGCGTCTGAAAATGCAAAGGGCTCCCGCGGGAGCCCTCGACTGGCGATGCCGTGGGGCTTGGCAACCCCCTGGCATCACGGTTGATATCAGTAACCGCCGCGGTCGCCGCCGTAGCCGCCACCACCACCGTAGCCGCCACGGCCGCCGCCACCACCGCGCGGGCCGGAGCCATAGGGGCTGCGGAAGCCGCCTTCGCCACGACCACCGCCGCCCGCGCCACGGCCACCGCCGTAGCCGCCACCACCGCCGAAACCACCACCGCTGCGCGGGGGGCGGGGCTCCATGGGGCGGGCCTCGTTCACGACGATGCTGCGCCCACCCAGAGCCTGACCGTGCATGCCGTTGATCGCGGCCTGGGCCTCGGCATCACTGCCCATTTCCACAAAGCCAAAGCCTTTGGAGCGACCGGTGTCGCGCTCCATCATGACCTTGGCACTGGTCACTGCGCCGAACTGGCTGAAGGCCTGTTCCAGATCCTGGTCGCGCACCGAGTACGGCAGATTGCCGACGTAGAGCTTGTTGCCCATCAAGGGACTCCTGAAAAACGAATGGTTAGAGCAACGGAGTCCCGAACCCGCAGCCAGTTGATCACTAAGACGCCCTATGCGCGAAAACCGACGGATCACCGCAACGTCGACAAAGGGCATCCCCTTTGTCGACAGGGATTATGTTGCAAAACTCTTGCGCGAAGACAAGGGGGTTAGTGCGTGCATGTCGGTCATATGCCGCAAAAAAAAGGGCCTTGCGGCCCTTTGTCTGATCAAGATCAGTAGCTCGAACGGCCACCGCCGTAGCCGCCACCGTAGCCACCGCCGTCGCCGCGGCCACCACCGTAGCCGCCGCCATTGCGGCCACCGCCGTAGCCGCCGCCACCAAAGCCACCGCCGCTGCGCGGGGGGCGGGGTTCCATGGGGCGAGCCTCGTTGACCACCAGGTCACGGCCACCGTAGTTCTGGCCATGCGCGCCCTGGATGGCGGCCTGGGCCTCGGCCTCGCTGCCCATCTCGACAAAGCCGAAGCCCTTGGAGCGGCCGGTGTCGCGCTCCATCATGACCTTGGCGCTTTGCACCGCACCGAACTGGCTGAAGGTCTGCTCCAGATCGTGATCGCGGAAGGAGTAGGGCAGGTTGCCCACGTAAAGTTTGTTGCCCATGACGGGAATCCTAAAAAAATGATGAAACGCGATGGAGCCCGACGCAATCAACAAACCAGTGACGACTTCTAAGACGCGCAACTGACCAGACACCGCAAACCGCCTTGCTGCAGTGCAGAAAGGCGCGGCCATTATCAAGTATCCCCATGGCCGAAAAACGGGCACTTGTGCCGGCTAACAACACTTTTGAGGGTAATCACGGGTATTTTTGACATGCCGTGGCGCACGGTGGCCGCTCGATACAATGCCGCGGCCTCATGGGGACGCGCCTGCCTGCACGTGCCAATGGCCCGTGCACCAGCCACCGTGTTCATCATGGAAGCCTTTTTCATCTCCACCGCCATCGTTGCCCTCGCCGAGATGGGCGACAAGACCCAGTTGCTGTCGCTGGTGCTCGCGGCGCGCTATCAAAAGCCCTGGCCCATCGTGCTGGGCATCCTCGTAGCCACGCTGGCCAACCATGCCCTCGCCGGCGCCGCGGGCGCCTGGGTGACGACGGTGCTTGGGCCCCAGGCGCTGCGCTGGGTGCTGGGCCTGTCCTTCATCGCCATGGCCGTGTGGATGCTGATACCCGACAGGCTCGACGACGAGGAGAGTGAGGGCGCAGGCCCGCGCCTGGGCGTCTTCGGCACGACCGTGCTGGCCTTCTTCCTGGCCGAGATGGGCGACAAGACGCAGGTCGCCACCGTGATGCTGGCCGCTCAGTACCATGCCTGGCTGTGGGTGGTGGTCGGCACCACGCTGGGCATGATGCTGGCCAACGCGCCCGTGGTGTGGCTCGGCGACCGGCTGGTCAGGCGCGTGCCGATCCGCGTGGTGCACCTGGTTTCGGCCGTGATCTTCCTGGTGCTGGGGCTGCTGGCGCTGTTTGCGCCGCAGGCGACGCCTTTGGCATAATCGCCGCCAGACGCGCCGATTTGCACCGCTTGCGGGCGCTTTACAAATCCTGCTAAAGACGTGACCGATCGACCCGCCTGCACCCACCGCACGCACCGCACCCGGCCTCGTTTCTAGCGAAGCCGGGTTTTTTTATGTCGTTCATCGCCACACCGCAATCCATGCACTTTGCCGAGGCCCTGCCGCTTGCGTCGGGCGCCTCGATCCGTGACTACACCCTGGCCTACGAGACCTACGGCCGGCTCAATGCCGACAAGAGCAACGCCGTGCTCGTGTGCCACGCGCTCAACGCCTCGCACCATGTGGCGGGCGTCTACGAGGGCCAGCCCAGGAGCGAGGGCTGGTGGGACAACATGATCGGGCCGGGCAAGCCTGTCGATACCGACCGCTTCTTCGTCATCGGCATCAACAACCTGGGCTCATGCTTTGGCTCCACCGGCCCCATGCACACCAACCCGGACACGGGCGAGGTCTATGGCGCGGACTTTCCCGTGGTCACGGTGGAGGACTGGGTCAACGCCCAGGCGCGGCTGCTCGACCGCCTGGGCATCGACAGGCTGGCCGCCGTGCTGGGCGGCAGCCTGGGCGGCATGCAGGCCCTGTCCTGGACGCTGCAATACCCCGAGCGCATGCGCCACGCCGTGGTCGTGGCCAGCGCCCCCAACCTCACGGCCGAGAACATCGCCTTCAACGAGGTGGCGCGCCGCGCCATCGTCACCGACCCGGACTTTCACGGCGGGCATTTCTACCGCCATGGCGTAGTCCCCAAGCGCGGCCTGCGCATCGCGCGCATGATCGGCCACATCACCTACCTGTCCGACGATGTGATGAACGAGAAGTTCGGACGCAGTCTCAAGGCCCCCACGCTCCCCGCTGCGCGTGGTTCGCTGCCCCCCGAGGGGGCTGATCCGGCTCGGGGCGGCCCAGCGCCGGATCTGCGCGACTATCTGTTCAGCACCCAGGACATCGAGTTCCAGATCGAGAGCTATCTGCGCTACCAGGGCGACAAGTTCAGTGAGTACTTCGACGCCAACACCTACCTGCTCATCACGCGCGCGCTCGACTACTTCGACCCCGCGCGGCGCCATGGCGGGCGCCTGGCCCAGGCGCTGGCCGACGCGCGCGCCAAGTTCCTGCTCGTGAGCTTCACGACCGACTGGCGCTTCTCGCCCAAGCGCTCGCGCGAGATCGTGCAGGCGCTGCTGGAAAACCGCCGCGACGTGAGCTACGCCGAGATCGACGCGCCCCACGGACATGATGCGTTTTTGCTCGATGACGCCCGCTACATGAGCGTAATGCGCTCTTATTTCGATAGTATTTCCAAGGAGCAGCCATGAGCGACCACGCCACCATGCAAGCCATTGCGCGCCTGGTGCCCGAGGGCAGTCGCGTGCTCGACCTCGGCTGTGGCGACGGCGCCCTGCTCGACCTGTTGCAGCGCGAGCGCGGCTGCAGCGGCTACGGCATCGAGATCGCCGACGACAACGTGCTCGCCTGCGTGCGCCGCGGCGTCAACGTGATCCAGCTCAACCTCGACGAGGGCCTGGCCATGTTTGCCGACAACAGCTTCGACGTGGTGCTGCAGATCGACACGCTGCAGCATCTGCGCAACGCCGAGGTCATGCTGCGCGAGACCGCGCGCGTGGGCCGAAGCGGCATCGTCGCCTTCCCCAACTTCGCGCACTGGCCCAACCGCCTGTCGGTGCTGCGTGGCCGCATGCCCGTCACGCGCCGCCTGCCCTACCAGTGGTACGACACGCCCAACATCCGCGTGGGCACCTACAAGGACTTCGAGGTGCTGGCGCACAAGAACAAGCTGCGCATCCTCGACGCCTTCGGCCTGCAGGACGGGCGCGTGGTGCGCTGGCTGCCCAACGCCTGCGCCGGCACGGCGGTGTTCCGCTTCGAGCACGACTGATTTCCATCTGGTGCCCAACGCCGGACTGAGTTACAAAAGGAAGCTTCCGACACCACCGCCCTGCCGCGACTCCCATGCCGCCTCTCGATGTGCCCACCATGCTGCTGATGACCGCGGCGGCCTCGGCCACCATGGCCGGGGCATTGGCCGCCGTTCGGTCGCGCCGACGCGAGGGCATGGGCCCATGGGCGCTGGCCCTGGTGCTTCATACCGGTGCCTATGTGCTGTATGCGCTGCGCGGCGCGGCGCCGGACTGGGCCACCGTCGTGCTGGCCAATACCCTGCTGGCCGGCACCTTTGCCCTGGTGCTGGCCGCCGTGCAGCAGTTCCAGGGCAGATCCCTGCCGTGGCGCCGCATGCTCGTGCCGGTGCTGGTCACGGCCCTGCTGTTCACGCTTTTCATGAAGGACTACCGTGCCTGCGTCATCACGATCGGTCTGGTCGCACCGCTGCAGATTGCCCTGGTGCTGTGGGCCCTGTGGCGCCCGCAGCCTCCGGCGCAGCTGCGCGGCGTCTGGCTGGTGACGGCAGGGCTCACGCTCCAGGCCCTGCTGCTGGCGACGCGCAGCGTGCTCGCCATCGTCGGCGGCATTCCGTTGCAGGGCCTGCTGCGCGTCGACGGCCTGCAGGCGCCGATCTTCATGTCGGCGTTCATCGTCGTCATCCTTGCGTCGCTGGGCTACATCCTCATGACCAAGGACCGTGCCGAGGCCGACAACCGCTACTTCGCCGCGCATGACGGCCTGACCGGCCTGGTCAACCGGCGCGCCCTGGTGCGGGCCGCGCAGCGCGACGTGGCGCATGCCGTGCGCACGCACCAGCCCTATGCGCTGATGATGATGGACATAGACCACTTCAAGGCCATCAACGACCAACATGGCCACATGGCCGGAGACCGCGTGCTGTGCCATGTGGCCGAGTTGCTGCGCGCACGCCTGCGCGCGCAGGACATGGTGGGACGCTACGGAGGCGAGGAATTCGTCGTGCTGCTGCCCGGCACGGCGCTGCACGACGCCGTGGTGCTGGCCGAAGTCCTGCGCAGCGCCGTGGAGCAGGCTCCGGCCATGCATCAGGACCAGCCCATCGCGGTCACGCTGAGCATAGGCGTCTGCGGCGGCCGGCCCGACCATGCGGACGCCTGGGACGCCCTGCTGCGCGACGCCGACCGCGCGCTCTACAAGGCCAAGCGGGCAGGGCGCAACCGCGTCGACTGCCTGCCCCTGGCGCATGGCATGCCCGAACCCCTTACCGCCGTTGCGTAAGGAACCGCGCAGCCCGCAGGGCTGCGGGCGCTGGCGTATCCTGCATGTCTTGCGCTCCGTCACAGAACCCGCCACCGAACTTGCCATGAACGCCCGCCTGCCCGCCACCGCCCTGGACCCTGCCCTCGCGCTCGAACGCCTGAGCCGCGCGTGGGACGAGGACATCGTGCACCAGCTCACCGACTACATCCGCATTCCCGCCAAGTCGCCCGGCTTCGCACCCGACTGGCGCGAGCTCGGCCACATCGAGACCGTGGTGCGCAACGCCGCCCAATGGGTCGAGGCGCAGAAGGTCGAGGGCCTCACGCTCGAGGTCGTGCGCCTGCCCGGCCGCACGCCCGTGCTGTTCTTCGAGGTCGCGGCCACCCGGCCACAGTCCACGCAGACCGTGCTGATGTACGGCCACCTGGACAAGCAGCCCGAGTTCGAGGGCTGGCGCGCCGACTTGGGCCCCTGGACGCCGAAGTACGAGGACGGCCGGCTCTACGGCCGCGGCGGCGCCGACGACGGCTACGCGGTCTACGCCAGCATCGCCGCCGTGCAGGAATTGAAGCGCCAGGGCGTGCCCCACCCGCGCATCGTCGGCCTGATCGAGACCTGCGAGGAAAGCGGCTCGGCCGACCTGCTGCCCTATATAGACGCGCTCAAGAGCCGCCTGGGCGACGTGGCCCTGGTCATCTGCCTCGATTCGGGCGCCGGCAACTACGACCAGCTGTGGCTCACCACCAGCCTGCGCGGCATGGCCAGCGGCACGCTGAAGGTCGAGATCCTGACCGAGGGCGTGCACTCGGGCGACTCCTCGGGCCTCGTGCCCTCGTCATTTCGCATCATGCGCATGGTGCTCGACCGGCTGGAGGACTCGGCCACCGGGCGCCTCCTGCCCGCCAGCTTTCACTGCGAGGTGCCGGCCGACCGTCTGGCCCAGGCCCGGGCCACGGCCGCCATCCTCGGCGACGAGGTCTACAAGCGCTTCCCCTGGGCCCATGCCGACTGTGGCGGCAGCACGGTGTTCGCCCTGCCCACCACGCAGGACCCGGTGCAGGCGCTGCTCAGGCGCACCTGGGAGCCCACCTTGAGCGTCACCGGCGCCGAGGGTTTCCCCTCGCTGCAGAACGCGGGCAACGTGCTGCGCCCCTACACCGCCTTCAAGCTCAGCCTGCGCCTTCCGCCGCTGGTGGACGCGGCCGCCAGCGTGCAGCAGCTCAAGACCCTGCTGGAGGACAACGCGCCCTACCAGGCCAAGGTCACCTTCACGCCCGACCATGCGGCCAGCGGCTGGAACGCCCCGGCCATCACGCCCTGGTTCGAGCAGGCGCTGAATGCCGCCAGCCAGGCGCATTTCGGCGCCCCCTGCGGCTACATCGGCCAGGGCGGCACGATTCCGCTCATGAACATGCTGAGCCAGGGCTTCCCCACGGCGCAGATGATGGTCTGCGGCGTGCTCGGCCCCAAGAGCAACGCCCATGGCCCGAACGAATTCCTGCATGTGCCCTATGCCAAGCGCCTCACCGCGGCCGTGGCCCAGGTGATGGCGGCGATGCCGGGCTGAGTTCATGACTCCCTCTCCCGCTGGCGGGAGAGGGCCGGGGTGAGGGGGCTTTGCCATGGGCCGTGCGCCCCAAACAACCCCTCACCCCCGCCCTCTCCCCCAAGGGGGCGAGGGAGTGAAAACAGGCGCCAATCATGCGCAGCGCGCGGTCTTGCCGGCAAGATGCCGGCGCTCCCGTCAGAGCCACGCCTCCTGCTCGGCCTTGCGTCCGGTCGCGCGCAGGTCGGCGCACAGGCGCGCAAGGGGCTCGGGCAGGTCGGCGCGGGCCTGCAGGCGCTCGAGCCACTGGCCGTCCTCGGCCGTCAGGGGGATCGCCGGGGCGTTTTCCCAGTCGCTGCGGTCCATGCGGTAGGGCTGCCAGGGCAGGCCGGCCGCGTTCCACAGCGCGCCCGCGGTGAGGGCGATGGCCACGCCCGCAGGGTCTGGGTCGCAGCTGATCTGCGCCGGCGCGGGCGCTGCGGCGATCAGCCAGGCCATGGCCTGCTGCCAGCTCGTCGGCGGCTGGCCGGGCAGCCAGATCACGCAGGTTCCGGGCGCGGCGCTCAAGGCCTGGCGCTCGAAGCTCGCGCGGTTCTCGATCAGCCAGTAGCGCTCGGGTGCCAGCGCCTCGGTGGGCGCGGCAAACAGCTCCACGGGCAGGCCGCACAGCCGGGCCGCGGACACGTCCACGCGGCCCTGGGGGACTTGCAGCGAGAGCGTGCCGCCCAGCCACAGCAGCTGCGCAAAGCGCGCAATGCCGCGCGCCGCCAGATCGACATGGCGCGCCAGCCAGTCCCATTCGCCGGCACTGATGGCCTTGGTCTGGCCGCGCGCGAACTGGGCAAAGTCGCGCTGCAGGCCAAAGCGCTGCTCGGCCTGCCAGTCGGCCAGCGCCTGCAGGAGCTGCAGGCGCGCGCGGCGCGTGGCCTCGGCGTAGCGGCCGGTGGCAAGGTCTTGCACGGCGCCCTGCAGCCAGGGGGCGTGCAGCGCCAGCGCATCGGCCTCGCGCTCCAGCGCCCGCTGGTCGGCCGCGCGCGTGGCCGCGTCGCGCAGGCCCAGCGCCTGCTGCAGGGCGGCCAGGTCGGCCCAGACGATGTGCTCCACCTGCCACTGCCCGCGGGCCAGGCGCTCCCTGACCTGCAGCGCGCCGCAGGCCAGCAGTTGCTCGCGCAGCGCGTCGGCCAGCTCCAGCCGGTCGGGGCCGGCCGCGTCCAGCAGCGTCTGCCAGCGGCGCTGGCCGGCGTCGCCGCGCAGCCAGTCGCGCAGCAGCGCCTGTTGCGCCGGGCGCAGCGCGGCCACGGCCTGCAGGCTGGCCGCGCCCCAGGCGCCGGCGCCGCGCGTGCGCAGGCGGCCGCTCATGCGCTGATCGGCGCGAGCTGCGGCACGCCGCGCCGCTTGGCCACGGCGATGGGCGGGGCCCAGCGGCTGCCGGCGGGTTTCTTGCTCGTCACCAGCGTGATCTCGGCGGGCTCGAAGACCTCCAGGTTGTGCGTGATCGGCGTCGTCAGCACGTATTGCGCGCGCGTGCTGCGCAGAAAGTGGCCCACAAGCTGGATGTTGCGCACGTCCAGGTGGGCGAAGGGCTCGTCGATGAACACGAAGCCGCCCGAGCCGCTCTCCTCGTCCTTGAGCAGGCCCACGAGCAGGATCAGCGACTTGATGACCTGCTGCCCGCCCGAGGCCTCGCCGTCGTTCAGGCCGATCTGGCCCTTGCCGTCGAAGGCGAAGTGGACTTTCAGGCCGGCCTGGGCCAGCACATGGTCGTCGTTGTCCAGCAGCGGCAGCTCGGCCGCCACCTCGACGCCCGCGAGCTGGCCCAGCTCCTGGATGTTGCGCCGGTAGCGGCGCACGGTGGAGCGCAGCACCTCGATGTAGCTGGCGCGGGCGTTGAGCACGGCGGTCTCGGCCTGGGCGTTTTTCACCTGGTGGTCGGACAGGCTCGCGGCCTGCTCGCGCACCGTCACGTCCATGCGGCGGTGGCGCTCCTCTACCGTGCCGTCCTGCTCCCACTGCACCTGCTCAAGCTCCTGCTCGACGGCCTGCAGGCGCAGCTGGGCCTGCCTGGCGTTGTCGTACTGGTCCACGAGCTCGGCGATCTGCGCGGGTGCGATCCAGCGCGGCGGAAACTGCGCGCGCTGCGTCTGGCTGCGCGCGCAGGCCTCGAGATGCTGGCGCCGGCGCACGCTCCAGTCCTGCGCGGCGCGCTCGCTGTCGCTGCGCTGGCGCGCGAGCTGCGCCTCCAGGCGTTTGTGCTCCTCGGCAAACGCGCGGTGGCGGTCGTGGGCGCGGCCGGCCTCCTGCTCGAGCTGCTGCCAGCGCGTGGCGGCGGCCACGCGCGCCTGCCTGGCCGCGGGCAGCTGGGCGCGCGCCTGGGCAAACTCGTCGCTGCGCCGCGCCAGCTCCTCGGCGGCGCTGTGGCCCTCCAGGGCGCGGCGCGTGTCGGCCATCTGGCGCTTGAGCGCGAGCAGGTCGTCCTGCAGCGGCGCGAGGCGGGCGTCGAGCGCGGCGATCTCGCGCTCGAGCGCCTGGCGGCGCGACTGCACGGCCGCGGCGCCGAATTGGTAATGCTGCGGCTCCACCCAGACCGAGCGTGCGCCGCGTCCGTCGTGCATATAGGCCTGGGGCGTGATCCACTGCCCGCCCAGGCGCTTGCCCTCCTGTGGGCCCTCCACGCAGCGCAGCTGCTGCAGCTGCTGCACCAGCCAGCGCGGCACGGGCGCGGTGAACTTGACATGGGCGGCCAGCGTGCCGGCCTCGCCCTTGATGGCCGGCTCGCCCGGGCCGACGATGTAGTGGCGATAGCGCTGGCGCTCGCCTATCTCCCAGGCCTGGGCCAGGTCGGACTCCCTGTCCAGCAGCACCACCCAGCGCTGGCCGCGCAGCACGCCCTCGATGGCGGCGCGCCAGCGCTCGTCGCGCACCTCGACCACCTCGGCCACCAGGCGGTGGCCCATGCCCTCGCCGGCCAGCGCGCGGCGCATCTGCTGCACATCGGGCGGGGGCGGCGGCAGGCGCTGGCCGTCGAGCTGCGCAAGCTGCGCGGCCGCCTGCTTGCGCTGTGCCAGCAGCGCGCCATGGGCGTCCTGAAGCTCGCCCGCGCGCTGCTCCAGCTGGGCCAGATGGGCCTGCAGCGCGTCGGCGTCGCTGCCCTTGTCGACCAGGGCCAGCAGCTCCTGCTCGCGCTGGGCAAGCTTTTCCAGTGGCACCTCGTGGCGCTGAGCCTCGTCGAGCCGGGTGCGCGCCTGGTCGCGCTCCTTGAGCAGCGCGTCGGCCTGCTGCTCGGCGCGCGCGGCCTCATCCAGCAGATGCAGCAGGCGCTTGTTGTGCACGGCCTGATCGGCCAGGGCCGCGCGGTGCTGCGCCTTCTGGCGGCGAAGATCGCGCGCATGCTGGGCCAGCTGCTGGCGCTGGCCCCACCAGTCGAGCACGGGCAGCACCTCGGTGGCCAGGCGCTCGCGCTCGGCGAGTTTGAGCCGCCAGCTCTTGTAGCTGGTCACGCGGTGCTGCAGCTCGGCCAGCTGGGCGCGGCTGTGGTCGAGCTCATGCTCGGCCTGCGCCATCTCGCGCGCGAGCTGCTGCTGGTGCTCGCGCGCCTGGTCGTAGGCGTCGAGCACCTGCTGGTCGCCAAACACGTCGAACACCAGGCGCAGGAGCTCGCGCGGCGAGAGCTCGCACAGCCGGTCGGTCTGGCCCTGCTCGAGCGAGAGCACGCGCGCAATCGCCGGCGACAGCCCGGCCGCGCCCAGCACCCGGCCCCAGGCCTCCACGCCCAGGTAGCCCAGGTCCTTGTCGGGGCGCTCGGCCAGCTCCTCGATGCCCACGTCGCCGTCGAGCAGGCAGTAGCGCCGCTGCCAGTCGCCGCCGTTACGGTCGATGCGGCAGGCCAGCGTGACCTGGTCGCCATACAGCAGGCGGCGCGCAAATGGGCGGCTCGAGGTCTGGCGCCCCTGCGGCCGGTTGTCCACCACCGCGCGCAGCCAGGCCGTCTGCGCCCCGGCGTGGCGCGCATAGGTGCGCCAGTCGCGCGGGCTGGAGCAGCGCAGCCCCAGCAGCGTGCGCAGCGCATCGAGCAGCGTCGTCTTGCCCGAGCCATTGGGCCCGGCGATGGTGATGATGGACGCATCCAGCGGCAGCGAGACGCGCTGGCAGTAGTCCCAGTGGACCAGTTCTAGGGTTTGCAGGTGGAACACGGGTACTTCAAAAACAAGAGCTGTTCGCGCTTGTCAGATAAGCGCGAACGACCAAAAACATCTCAAACTCTGCTGGGGCGGCGGTGCACCGAACCGAGGGCCGGCGCTGGCGCTGGCGGGAGCAGGCTATTGTCCATCGCCACCGTCCCGCCCCAGCTCCTTGCGCATCAGCGCATTGGCAAACTGCACACCGCGCAGCGTGACCACGCGCCGCTCTTGCACCACAAAGCCATGGCGGGCAAAAAAGGCCTGCGCCGCCAGGCTGACATGCGAGCGCATGGCAGCGCAGCCCTGCCGGCGCGCCTGCCGCTCCAGATGCGCGAGCAGCGCTGCGCCAACGCCGCGACGCGCATGCTGCGGCGCGACGAAAAACTGGTCGATATGGCCCGAGGGCTGCAGGTCGGCAAAGCCGGCGATGCGGCCGTCCACCTCGCACACCCAGGGCCGGTTGTCCGCCAGGCGCCGCGCCCAGGCGGGTGCATCGTGCTCGCGCGGCGCCCAGGTGTCGATCTGCTCGGGCGTGTAGAAGCGCGCCGCCAGCTCCCGCACCGAAGACTCGAACACCTGGCGCAGCGCGGGCGCGTCGGCGGGGGCGTAGGGGCGGATATTCACGGCGCGGGCTCCACGGAGGCTGGAGTACTTTTGAATTGATAGCTGGTCGCACTTATTGGTCGGGCGCTAGAGCCTGATTTGGCTCCAACTCCTGCGCCGCCTTCTCCCGCGCCAGCACATCCGCCAGGGCCCCGTCCAATATCCGCGGCGCGAGCACGTCGTAGTCCAGCAGCACGTCCAGCAGTGGCCCCTCGGCAATCTCGTCCTGGCGGCGCAGGATGAAGCCGTGGCGCTCCAGCAGTTTCAGGTTGGCATCCAGGCGCAGCTTCTTGCCGAGCTGCGCGCCGTAGTCCTCGAGCAGCGCCTTGTACGACAGCACGGGGCTGGTGCTGGCGGCGTCGGGCAGGGGGCGGGCTGCGGGGAAGAAGTCGCTTTGCCCGGGCTCGGCCATGGCCTGGCGGCTGGTCTGGCGTTCGCGTTTCGGTAAAACGATGAGCGCCCACAGCACGATGAGCAGCGCCTGCGCATCGCGCGGCAGCTCCAGGTTGTTGTTGGCGCCCACGCCGGCCTCGCCGAGCACGGCGTTCTGCGCGGCGGGCAGCAGGGCCAGGCCGACATGGTCGGCGTAGATGCTGTCCATGAAGCGCAGGCCGACCTGGGCCAGGCGCTGCTCGACCTGGGCGAAGAGTTCGGCGTCGACCAGGGCGCGCTTGACCAGGCGGTGGCTGCGCGGCAGCCAGCGGCGGGCCAGCAGTTCGGAGATCAGGAGGGCGGCGTCATCCATCGTGCGGGGGCTCCAGGGGTTGGTCGGCGGGCACCAGCTGGCCCAGGGTGAGCAGCGCGATCTCGTCGTGGGCGAGCGCGGCGGCCTCGGCCTGCCAGGCGACGCGCCAGGGCTGGCGCGCGAGGGCCCCGGTGGCGCCGGGCAGTACGGCGGCCTGGGGGTCGCCCAGGAGCGGCATGAGCTGCGCCTTGTAGGCGAGCTGGGCGTAGCGCGTGGCGGCGGGGCGTGGGCCGAGCAGGGCGTCGGCAATGGCGCGCGCGGCGGGTGGGCCGCCGGCGGCGCCGTCCTCGGCGCTCCAGGTGGCCAGCAGGTGGTTGAGGTCGTGCAGCTCGCGCGGCAGGGCGACGGCGGCCAGGGTGCCGGGCGGGGCCTCCTGCGCGCCGGGCAGGGCCTCGGCCTGCGGGGCGCTGGGGCGGTCGCGCTCGAATTCGGCCTCGGTCACGTCGGCCAGCTCGTGCGGCGCGAGCGCGTGGGCAAAGGCCGGGCGCGCCAGGGCGCCGGCAAGCAGGCCGTGCAGCGCGCCCTGGTGCTGCAGCCAGCGCTTGACGTCGGTGCTGGTGATGCCCGTGGTGCCCAGGGTGACGCGCTGGCGGTCGGCCTGCTGCAGCGCGCGGTTGAACTGGCTGGCCATGGCCAGGAGGCGCGACTGCGCCTGGCCCAGGCCGCGCGCGGCGCGCTCGAGCATGAGGTGGCCCTCGGGCCCCTGGGCGCGGGCGATGATGGCGGCGATGGCTTCGGACGCGCGGTCGATCAGCAGGGCGGCGCGGTCGTAGCGCGAGCGCGCCTGGCGCAGGCGAAATTCCGAACCGCTGGCGATGGCATCGGCAAACGCGCCGTGCAGGCGCTGCAGCTGGGCGTGCAGCAGCTGCAGCTGCTGCGCGTCCACGTTGCCGAGCTGGTTGGCGCCCACCACCTGGCCGAGCAGCGCGGCCAGCTCGCCGCCGTCCTCGTCCTCGGCCGGGGCGGCGAGCAGCGGCGCCAGCAGCCCGGCCATGCGCTGGGCCAGCGCGGGCAGCTGGTAGGCGCGCGCGGCCTCGTCCCATTCGAGCAGCTGTACGTCGCGCAGTCGCTTGAGCGCGGTCTCCAGCGCCTCGGGGCGCAGGGTGTGGAACAGCTCGTCGATCTGCTCACGCGAGAGCAGCGCCTGGCCCTGCGAGGCCAGCGTCAGAAACACCCACAGGCGCAGCTGCACCAGGGCCTGGGGGCCGTGGAACAGGCCGCTGAGCGCCTGGGTCAGCGCCTGCTGGCGCGTGAGCTGCCACAGCAGGGGGGAGTCGACGGCGGCGTCGCCCGCGGCCTGGGCGTCGCGAAAGAACTCGGCCAGCAGGGACGGGGCCTCGCCCTCGCCCGCGATGTCGAACGGCGCCTCGCTCATAGCGCGAGCAGCGACAGCGCCGCGACGGAGGCGGTTTCGGCGCGCAGCACGCGCGCGCCCAGGCTGGCCGGGGCAAAGCCGGCGGCCAGGGCCGCGTCTTCCTCCTGGGCGGTCAATCCACCCTCGGGGCCGTGCAGCACCCAGACTGCGTCGGTATCGCCGGCAGCCTGCACCAGCGGCCGGCTGCCCGCGCGCAGCGACAGCACGAGGCGCGCGTCCCGCTGCGGGGCCTGGGCCAGCGCCTCGGTCAGGGCCAGGGGGACGCCGACGGCTGGCACGCGGTTGCGCCCGCATTGCTCGCAGGCGGCGACGGCTATGGCCTGCCAGCGCTCGCGGCGGCGGGCGGCGCGCTCGCCGTCGAGCCTGAGCACGCTGCGCGCCGTGAGCACCGGCCAGATGCCGGCGGCGCCCAGCTCCGCAGCCTTTTCCACGAGCCAGTCCATGCGCTCGTTGGCCGGCATGCCGACGATGAGGTGCACGGCGCGCGGGCTCTCGCGCTCCACGGGCGTATGTGCGCCCAGCTCCACGTCCACGTCGGAGCGGCCCATGCGCGTGATGGTGGCGCTCCACTCTCCCCCCTCGCCGTTGAACAGCGTGAGCTCGTTGCCCGGCTGCAGGCGCAGCACCTGCACATGGCGTGCGGCCGTGGGCGGCAGCGTGATCTGGGCGCCGGGGGCCAGGGGCAGGGGGCAGTAAAAGCGGGGCATTGCTTGTCTGAGGTTCAGGTGAGGGGTGGGGCGGCGCAAGCCATCGTCATCCCCGCGCAGGCGGGGATCCACGGCGGTGAGCCGCCGCCTGGGTGATGCCTGGATCCCCGCCTGCGCGGGGATGACGGGGTGGAGGGCCTTGCATGCCTTGGCGAGGTGCATCAGCGCATGGCACTGGACTCTTCTCAAAAAGCATAGCTGTCCGCGCTTTTTGGATAAGCGCTGGCGTCCATTTTGATGCCTGATTTACACCCGCCCAAAGGCATAGCCCATGGCCGCCTGCGTGCCCTCGATCTGGTCCACCAGGCGCAAGAGCGGCGCGAGCTCGCGGTAGCGCGCGCAGGTCTGGCGCATGTAGGCGATGAAGCGTGGCGTGTCGGCCAGGTACTTGGGCTTGCCGTCGCGCAGCGTCAGGCGCGCGAAGATGCCGGCCACCTTGAGGTGGCGCTGCAGCGCCATGAAGTCCACGGCGCGGTAGAACTCGCCGAAGTCCGCGCCCCAGCCACTGGGGCTCGCCGCGCCCAGCAGGCCGGCCTTGCGGGCCTTTTCCCAGTAGCGCACGGTGATGTCGATGACGAAGTCCTCTTCCCAGCTGATGAAGGCGTCGCGCATCAGGCTGGCGATGTCGTAGGTGATGGGGCCGTAGACGGCGTCCTGGAAGTCGAGCACGCCAAGGCGACCATCCGCACCGATCATGAGGTTGCGCATCATGAAGTCGCGGTGCACGTAGACGCTGGGCGCGGCCAGGTTCTGGGCGACGATGGCGTCGAAGGCCCGCGCCAGGCTGACCTGCTGCACCTCGTCGAGCCGCACCTCGCGGTGGCGCGCCACGTACCAGTCGGGAAACAGCTGCAGCTCGCGGCGCAGCAGCGCCTCGTCATAGGCGGGCAGCACGCCCTCGCGGCTGGCGCGCTGCCAGTCGATGAGCAGGTCCACGGCCTGCAGATACCAGGCCTGGGCCTCCTGGGGCCGGGCCGGGTCCAGGCGCTCTATGACCGTCTGGCCGCCGAGGTCGGACAGCAGCATGAAGCCATGGGCCTCGTCCCAGGCGTGGATCTGCGGCACGCGCAGGCCGGCGGCCTGCATCAGGCCTTGCACGTGGACGAAGGGGCGGCAGTCCTCCTTGTCGGGCGGGGCGTCCATGACGATCAGGCTCGCGCCCTGGGCGTCGTCGATGCGCAGGTAGCGCCTGAAGCTCGCGTCGGCGGACGCCGGACGCAGGCTCGCGGGGTGCAGGCCCCGCGCGGCGGCCAGTGGCGCCAGCCAGGCCTCGAAGGCGGATTGGCGGGCGGGGTCGTTCCAGTGCACGGCGCTGGCGCCGCCGGGTGGGGTGGGGAGGGGGTGGCTCATGGATAATCCGATTTTACAAACCCGGTGCGTACCGACCGGGTGGCCCGCGGCGCCGGCCTGCTGCGCGCCGCCGCCCCTCGCAATCCATGGATCGTCTCTTCTTGTCTCACGCCCAGCCTGCCCGTCAGCCCTTGCACCATGCCGCGCCGCTGCCGCCGCGCCGCGCGCTGGCGCGCCTGGCCGCGCTGATGCTGTGCGGCGTCCCGCTGGCCGTGCTGGCCCAGACCGAGGCCGAGGAGCCACCGGCGCCGCCGCTGCGCAGCAGCCCGCGCCTGCAGGAGAGCGTGCCGGCGGACATCCGCTCGCAGCTGCCGGTGTTCGTGCGCGGCGACCATGTCACGGGCCAGCCCGACATCAGCGCCACCATCGAGGGCAACGCCGAGCTGCGCCGCGGCGACACCGTGATCCATGCCGACCGCATGGACTACGACGTGGTCGAGGACCTGGCCAAGGCGCGCGGCCATGTGCGCATCAACCGCGCGGGCAACCGCTACGAGGGCACGGAGCTGGACCTGCGCGTCGATGCCTTCAAGGGCTTCTTCAGCGACGCGCGCTACCGCTTTCTGGAGACCCAGGCGCATGGCGAGGCCTCGCGCGTGGACTTTCTCGATTCCGACCGCTCGGTGGTGCACGACGCGACCTACACCACCTGCCAGCGTGACGACGAGCGCACCTGGCAGCCCGACTGGATATTGCGCGCCAAGACCATCCACCTGGACCGCGCCGAGGACACGGGCGTGGCCGAGGACGGGGTGCTCGAGTTCAAGGGTGTGCCCATACTGCCGGTGCCGCACATCAGCTTTCCGCTGTCGGACCGGCGCAAGTCCGGCCTGCTGCCGCCCACCATAGGCCTGGACAGCGTGAGCGGGCTGGAATACCTGCAGCCCTATTACTGGAACATCGCGCCCAACCGCGATGCGACCATCACCCCCATGATCATGACGCGGCGCGGCGTGGGCGTGGCTGGAGAGTTCCGCTACCTGGAGCCGCGCTACAGCGGCGAGCTCACGGCCAGCTACATGCCCGGCGACCGGCTGCGCGACCGCGACCGCTGGTCCTACGGCCTGCGCCACCGCGCGACGCTGGACACCCCCGTGGGCGACGTGGGGCTGAACGTCGACATGAAGCGCGTGAGCGACGACAACTACTGGCGCGACTTCTCCTCGCGCATCAGCGGCCTGGGCGACGCCAGGCTGGGCGCGGCGGACAACCAGCTCGCCCAGCGCCTGCTGCCGGGCGATGCCTCGCTCAACTGGGGGCGTGGCGACCACAGCCTGAGCCTGCGCGCGCTCAAGTGGCAGACCCTGCAGGACCCCACGTCCCCCATCACCCCGCCCTACGACCGCCTGCCCCAGCTGCACTGGCGCTATGCGCCCACGCAGCTGCCCGCGGGCCTGGACCTGACGGTGGACGCGGACCACACGCGCTTCGAGGCGCCGCTGGGCTTCTACACCCAGCCCAACGGCCGGCGCAGCTATGCGGTGGCACAGATCAGCCGGCCCTTCCTGGCGCCGGCCGGCTTCATCACGCCGCGCCTGCAGCTGCACGCCACGCAGTACGAGCTCGACGGCCCGCTGATCAATGGCCAGCGCCGCGCCAGCCGCAGCCTGCCCACCTTCAGCCTGGACAGCGGCCTGGTGTTCGAGCGCGATGCCAAGCTCTTCGGCGGCAGCTACCTGCAGACGCTGGAGCCGCGCGCCTTCTACACCTACACGCCCTACCGCGACCAGAGCATGCTGCCGGTGTACGACACGGCGGCCAACGACTTCAACTTCGCCTCGATCTACACCGAGAACGCCTTCGGCGGCAATGACCGCATCGCCGACAACAACCTGCTCACGCTGGGCGTGACCACGCGCCTGCTGCACGAGGAGACCGGGGCCGAGGCCGCACGCTTTGGCATCGCGCAGCGCCTGCGCTTTGCCGACCAGAAGGTGACGCTGCCGGGCGGCACGGTGGTGAGCGACCGGCTGTCGGACGTGCTGCTGGGCGCGGGCCTGAACTGGACGCCGCAATGGGGCTTCGACTCCACCGTGCAGTACAACCACAAGACCGGGCGCTCGCTGCGCACGACCATGGCCCTGCGCTATTCGCCGGGCGCCTACCGCACGGTCAACCTGGCCTACCGCATGCAGAAGATCACGGACCTGATCACCGTGCCCAGCGAGCAGGTCGACCTGGGCTGGCAATGGCCGCTCAACGACCTGTGGGGAGACCGCGGCAGCGTGGGCGACAAGGGCCGCAGCGGCGGGCGCTGGTACAGCGTGGGCCGGCTCAACTACAGCCTGCAGGACCGCAAGCTCGTGGACACCATCGTCGGCCTCGAGTACGAGAGCTGCTGCTGGATTGGCCGCGTGGTGCTCGAGCGCCTGCAAAGCAGCGTCGTGTCCTCCAGTTCACGCCTGATGTTCCAGCTGGAGTTCCGTGGCTTCTCGCGCCTGTCCTTCGGCTCCAACCCGCTGTCCACGCTGCAAAGCTATGTGCCGGGCTACCGCTATCTGGGCGACAACGTGAGCACGCCCAGCCGATTCAGCCAATACGATTGAACGCATCGCGCAGCCGCGATGCACCTTGCACCATGAATGCTTCCTACGCCATGAAACACCGTGTCCTGCCCCTGGCCCTGGCCTGCCTGACGGCGCTGGCCGCCCAGGCCCAGGGGCTCAGGCCCTCGGCCGGCGCCGGCGCCATGCGGCTGCCCTCGCCCGCCAACGTGCTGCCGCCCGCGGGCGGCAGCACCGGCGTGCGCCAGGCCGACTTCATCGTCGCCGTGGTCAACTCCGAGCCCATCACCAACAACGAGGTGGTGCAGCGCGCCGAGCGCGTGGCGCAGCAGCTCGCGGGCCAGGGCGTTGCCATGCCGCCGCATGCGCAGCTGCTCAAGGAGGTGCTCGAGCGCCTGATCCTCGAGAAGATCCAGGTCCAGCTGGCCAAGGAGGCGGGCATCAAGGTCGATGACTACGCCATCGACCAGGCCGAGCAGTCCGTGGCCCGGCAGAACGACATCAGCGTGCAGGAGATGCACCGGCGCCTGGCGCAGGACGGCGTGAGCAAGGAGCGCTTCCGTGACGATCTGCGCAACCAGCTGCTCGCCGTGCGCGTGCGCGAGCGCGAGGTCGATGCGCGCGTGCGCGTGAGCGACCTGGAGGTCGATCAATACCTGCGCGAGCAGCAGAAGGACGCCGCGCCGGGCCGCATGGAGCTGAACCTCGGGCATATCCTGGTCAAGGTGGCCGAGAACGCCAGCCCCGAGGAGGTGGCGCGGCGCCTCGAGCGTGCCCAGGAGGTGGTGGACAAGCTCGCCGGCGGCGCCGACTTCATCGCGCTGGCGCGCGAATACTCCGACGCGCCCGAGGGCGCGGGCGGCCCCGTGCTGGGCATGCGCCCGGCCGACCGCTATCCCGAGCTGTTCGTCAATGCCGTGCAGCAGGCGGCCGTGGGCACGGTGGTCGGGCCGCTGCGCTCGCCCGCGGGCTTTCACATCCTGAAGGTGGTGGACCGGGGCCAGGGCGGCGTGCCCACCGTGGCCATACAGAACCATGCGCGCCACATCCTGCTGCGCGTGGGCGCCGGCCTGTCCGAGCGCCAGGCCGCGGCGCGCCTGGAGGAGATGCGCGAGCGCGTGCTGCGCGGCCAGGCCGACTTCGCCACGCTGGCGCGCGAGTATTCGCAGGACGGCAGCGCCAAGAGCGGGGGCGATCTGGGCTGGGCCGGCCCGGGCCGCTATGTGCCCGAGTTCGAGCAGGCGCTCGATGCCCTGAGGCCCGGCGAGATCAGCCAGCCCGTGGTGTCGCGCTTCGGCGTGCACCTGATCGAGCTGCTCGAGCGCCGCGAGGCCAAGCTCACGCAGCGCGAGCAGCGCGACATGGTGCGCGACACCGTGCGCGAGAAAAAGCTCGAGGAGGCCTTCACCACCTGGATCCAGGAGGCGCGCGGCCGCGCCTACGTGGAATACCGCGACGCACCGCAGTGACCTCGCCGCCCATGAAGCACATCGCACGCAAGCGCTTCGGCCAGCATTTCCTCAGCGACCCCGGCATCATCGACGCCATCGTGCGCGCCATCGCGCCGCGCCCGGGCCAGCCCATGGTGGAGATCGGCCCGGGCCTGGCGGCGCTGACCCAGCCGCTGGTCGAGCGCCTGGGGCGGCTCACGGTGATCGAGCTCGACCGCGACCTGGCCCTGCGCCTGCGCCAGCACGGCCAGCTCGACGTCATCGAATCCGATGTGCTGAAAGTGGACTTTACGCAGGTGGCGCAAGCGCTGGCAGCTACAAAAATCAGAGTCGTGGGCAACCTGCCCTACAACATCTCCACGCCCATACTGTTCCATCTGCTGGACCATGTGCAGGTCGTGGAGGACCAGCATTTCATGCTGCAGAAGGAGGTCATAGACCGCATGGTGGCCCAGCCCGCCACGGCGGCCTATGGGCGCCTGTCGGTCATGCTGCAGTGGCGCTACGCCATGGAGGATGTGCTGTTCGTGCCGCCCGAGAGCTTCGACCCGCCGCCCAGGGTGGACAGCGCCGTGGTGCGCATGCTGCCCCACGCCGAGCCCGCGGCGGTGGACGTGGCGCTGCTGTCGGAGCTGGTGCAGGTGGCCTTCAGCCAGCGGCGCAAGCTGCTGCGCCACAGCCTCGGGCAGTGGCTGGACGCGCGCGGCTATGGCGGCGACTTCGACACCCGGCGCCGCGCCGAGGAGGTGCCGGTGCAGGACTATGTGCGGCTGGCGCAGGAGATCGCGCCGCCTGGTCAGGCGGCTGCCAGCCAGTAGCCGGCGTTGAACGGGCTGCTCATGCGCAGCGCCAGCGGGGAGATGTCCACCAGCTTGTCCGTGGGCATCTTCTCGCCTGAGATGTCCATCTCTATTTCTATGGCCTGGGAGGCGGCGCCATGGTGCGCCACATCAGCCCGTTCCGCCTGGCCGGCGGATGCGGAACGGGCTACAGAAAAGAATAGAAGCAGCGGAAGGCGATCTTGCGGTCGCTCCAGTAGTCGGCCGCGTCGCGGAAGATGTCCAGCAGCTGCTCGCGCGCTTCCTTGTCGAACTTCACGGTCGCCGGGATCTGGTCGAGCACGACGACAAAGCCCGGTTGCGGGCCCGACTTGTGCAGCGGGTCGGTCATGCAGTCGTACAGCGCATCGAAGTTCTTGCCGAAATGCGCCGGAAAGGTGAACTGCGTGGCAATCAGCTCCAGCACATCCTGCTTGGTCTGCGCATGCGCCAGGTTGGCGTACAGGAAGTGGTGGCCCAGCAGGCGCGCCGCCTCCTGCAGGTCGTGCACGCGATAGGCGCGTATCGACTGCACGATGTTGGGACGTACGCCGCGCAGCAGCGAGTCCTGGTCTTTACGAAGTGGCGTTTCCATCTCCGTTGCTCTTTCTCTTAGAGATCCACGAATCGAAGCGTCCGCAGCCGTGGAGTTGTAGTGCTGCGGATGAATGAACACATCATGTGATGCATCGGCCCGCACCACGATATCTGCGCTGGACGACATCACCATGGCTACTTCCTGATTTCCCGAAAGCTCGCGTAGTGGTCCTGGGTGTAGTAGCAGGCGTCGGGGGTGCGCGGAGCGCCTCCACAGACGATGCGCCGCGCGCCACGATGGCGCACGCCCGGCGTCCGTACCGTGTACTCACGGTAGTAGCCACGCTTGTGCGGGGGGAGAAGCCGCTCGCGATTGCCGAACACCGAACCATCCTTGTCGTATGGGAAAGGCCCGCCCTCATGAATCAGCGCATAGGTGGCCCGCCCCTGCGAGGGCAAATCGGCCAGCGCGATGGTGGGGGTGGCCGTTGCACTGGACGGCTGCCGCGCCCACGCGCCGGTCGGCGCAAGCGCCAGCGCAGCACCCAGAGCGCACGACACAACGGTTGCCTTGTACGCCCGGATGGCGGCAGCCTTCAACATCCACTACACCTTTCGAAAATCGCGGGTTAACCCGAGTTTTCAGCCGGCTAGTGTGACAAAAACGCCACCAAAACGCAAGCGCCTGCCCAAAAAATGGGCAGGACGGTGTGGGTTTGCCAGGGGCTGACCCCTGTGTGCGGTGGCCGCGGTCAGCGCGTGGCGTTGGCGTCGGCGACCGTGAGTGCCGTCATGTTCACGAGGCGGCGCACGGTGGTGCTGGGCGTGAGGATGTGCACGGGGGCACCGGCGCCCAACAGCACCGGGCCGATGGCAATGTTGCCGCCCGCCGCCGTCTTGAGCAGGTTGTAGGCGATGTTGGCGGCGTCCATGTTGGGCATGACCAACAGATTCGCATCGCCCGACAGCGTGCTGTGGGGCATGAGTGCCAGTCGCGCCTTGCCGTCGATGGCCAGATCGCCATGCATTTCGCCGTCCACCTCAAGCCAGGGGGCCTGCACGCGCAGCAGCTCCAGCGTCTCGCGCATCTTGACGGCGCTGGGCTGGTTGCTGTGGCCGAAGTTGGAGTGCGACAGCAGGGCGGCCTTGGGCTTGAGGCCAAAGCGCATGACCTCCTCGGCCGCCATGATGGTGATCTCGGCGAGCTGCTCGGCCGTGGGGTCGTAGTTCACATGGGTGTCCACGACGAAGAGCTGGCGGTCGGGCAGCATCAGGGCGTTCATGCAGGCATAGGTGTGCACGCCGGCGCGCTTGCCGATGACCTGGTCGACATACTGCAGGTGGTGCGCCGTATGGCCCCAGGTGCCGCAGATCAGGCCGTCGACCTCGCCCTTGTGCAGCAGCATGGTGCCGATCAGCGTCAGGCGTCGGCGCATCTCGATCTTGGCGATGGGCACCGTCACGCCCTTGCGCTCGGTCAGGCGGTGGTAGGTCTGCCAGAAGTCGCGGTAGCGGTGGTCGTTCTCGACGTTGACCACGTCGTAGTCCTGGCCCTCGCGCAGGCGCAGGCCGAACTTCTCAATGCGCTGGGCGATGACCTCGGGTCGGCCGATCAGCGTGGGGCGGGCAATGCGCTCGTCGACCACGATCTGCGCGGCGCGCAGTACGCGCTCCTCCTCACCCTCGGAGAAGGCCACGCGCTTCTTGGCGCTCTGCTTGGCCGCCATGAAGATGGGCTTCATGGTCGTGCCCGAGGCGTAGACGAAGGTCTGCAGATGGTCGCGGTAGGCATCCATGTCCGCGATCGGACGCAGCGCCACGCCGGAATCCGACGCCGCCTGGGCCACGGCCGGCGCGATCTTCATCATCAGGCGCGGGTCGAACGGCTTGGGGATCAGGTACTCGGGACCGAAGGCCAGGGCCTCGCCCGCATAGGCCTTGGCCACCACCTCGCTCTGCTCGGCCTGGGCCAACTCGGCGATGGCGTGGACGGCGGCGATCTCCATCTCCTTGGTGATGGTGGTCGCGCCGCAGTCGAGTGCGCCGCGGAAGATATAGGGGAAGCACAGGACGTTGTTGACCTGGTTCGGGTAGTCGGTGCGGCCCGTGGCGATGATGGCGTCGTCGCGCACCGCCTTCACGTCCTCGGGCGTGATCTCGGGGTTGGGGTTGGCAAGCGCAAAGACCAGCGGGCGCGGCGCCATCTGCGCCACCATGTCCTTCTTGAGCACGCCGCCGGCCGACAGGCCCAGAAAGACATCGGCGCCGGCAATCACCTGCGAGAGCGTGCGCAGATCGGTCTTCTGTGCGAAGAAGGCCTTGTCCTCGTCCATGAGCTCGGTGCGGCCCTCGTACACCACGCCGGCCAGGTCGGTCACCCAGATGTTCTCGCGCGGCAGGCCGAGCTTGACCAGCAGGCCCAGGCAGGCCAGCGCCGCCGCACCCGCACCGGAGGCGACCAGCTTGACCTGTCGGATGTCCTTGCCCGCCACCTTCAGGCCGTTCAGTATGGCCGCGCCCACGACGATGGCCGTGCCATGCTGGTCGTCATGGAAGACCGGGATCTTCATGCGCTCGCGCAGCTTGCGCTCGACGTAGAAGCAGTCGGGCGCCTTGATGTCCTCGAGGTTGATGCCGCCAAAGGTGGGCTCGAGCGCGGCAATGATCTCGACGAGCTTTTCCGGGTCCTTCTCGTTGATCTCGATGTCGAACACGTCGATGCCCGAGAACTTCTTGAACAGCACGCCCTTGCCCTCCATCACGGGCTTGCTGGCCAGCGCGCCGATGTCGCCCAGACCCAGCACTGCCGTGCCGTTGGAGACCACGCCCACGAGATTGCCGCGCGAGGTGTAGCGGAAGGCCGTCGTCGGATCCTTCACGATCTCCTCGCAGGGCGCGGCCACCCCGGGCGAATAGGCCAAGGCCAGATCATGCTGGTTGACCATCTGCTTGGTGGCCGCGATGGTGATCTTGCCGGGCTGGGGAAACTCGTGGTACTCGAGTGCGGCCTGGCGCAGCAGGGCACGCTTGTCGGTGGTGGTCGGGGCCGTCTTGTCGGGCATCCAGTGTCTCCAGCAGATTCAGGGCCGCCGCCCTCACCGCCGCGGGGGGCGGTGGCGGTGGCGGTGGCGGGTCGCAAAGGGGAGCCGATTGTAGGCGCGTCGCCAAGGGGGATCGGCGCAGGTGAAACAGTTGTGCGTCGGCAGTGGCCAATCGGACCGGGCGAATCGGATCGGGTCAGGGCATGTCAAGTGGGAAAACGGGTCTGCGCAGTTGCGCAAAGGGGAAGCAGGCGTAGTTGGAGGTCGTGACGCCGGGGCTGTCGCATTCCACCAGGCCTTCCGACAGCGGCACGAATACCGGCCGGCAGTACATGCGCGACTTGAGCAGCAGGAAGCGAAAGCGCGTGGGGTCGAGCCCCACGCAGTGAAACACACCCAGATCCCAGGGCTCGTGCGTCTGCTCGCTCACCACGATCTGTGCCGCGCCGACATCGAAAAGCACCGTGCGGCCCATGCCGAAGCGCTGGCCCGTGTAGATGGGACCGGAGACGGTGTATTGACCGTCGCTGACCCGGCGCACCGTGCCGTGCAGCGGCATGGGCTGCTTGTGCAGGCCGATGTGGTCTAGTGGCACCTTGTTGCCCAATGCGACATGCACCTCGGCGCCCACGCCCGCGGCGGTGAGCTGCGCCACGGCCTCGGGGTCGCACAGCGGCCCCACGGCGATGCCCGACAGGCCCAGATCCAGCGCGGCCTGCAGCACATCCATGGTGTCGCAGGTGCCGCCCGACATGCAGTTGTCCCCATGGTCGAGCAGCAGCACGGGGCGTGTAGCGCCCTCGGCGAGCCGCTCGGCGCGGCGCAGCGAATCGGCAAGGGGCTCGCTGCGGTAGACGTATTCGTCGCGCCGGGACCAGATCTGCTCGGCCAGCGCGTCCACGGCGGTCTGGGCAGCGTCCACGCCATCGGTGCGGCAGGTGGCGACCACGCTCATGCAGGGCGATTCGATGTCGGCCAGCGAGAAGCCGGCAAACACGGTGACGGCCGGCAGGCCTTGCGCCTCGAGCGCACGCGCGCCATCAACGGCATCGCGCATCGGGCCTGTCAGGGTGGTGCTGCGCAGTGTGTGGCTCATGAGCGGCAGCGGGTGCCAGCAGACGCGGTAGCGGGCCTCGCCTCGCAGCATCTGCAACAGCAGGCGGCCCGCATGCTCGCCGGTCTCGTACATGTCGATGTGCGGGTAGGTCTTGAAGCCCACCATCACGTCGGCGTTCCTCACCATCTTCTCGGTGATGTTGCCGTGCAGATCCAGTGCCACGCCGATCGGCACACCGGGTGCGGCGGCGCGCACGCGCTCGAGCAGGTCGCCCTCGCCGTCGGCGCTGTTCTCGGCCACCATGGCGCCGTGCAGATCCAGCAGGATGGCGTCGCAGCCCGGCGCCGCGGCGACGATGCGCCGCGTGAGATCGTCGTAGGCGGCGGCATGCACCGGCCCGCTGGGGTTGGCCATGGCCGAGACCGGCGTGACCAGCCTCGCGCCCAGACCTTCGGCCAGGTCGATGAAGGCCGCCATGGCCGTGCGCATGCCCTTGTTGGCGCGGTAGGCCTCATCGTCATAGCTGGGGACGAATGCCGCCAGCGGCGTTGGCACGGGCGAGAAGGTGTTGGTCTCGTGGTTCAGCCGCGCGATCAGCACCTTCATGTCACGACCTCCGCTGCCGCCAGCATGGCACGCAGCAGCACGTTGCAGCCGGCCTCCAGGTGCTCGGGCTCGGCGTTCTCGATTTCGTTGTGACTGATGCCGTCGTCGCAGGGCACGAAGATCATTGCAGTGGGCGCCACGCGCGCCACGTAGACCGCGTCATGGCCGGCGCCGCTGACCACGTCCATATGGCTGTAGCCAAGATCGTCGGCGTTGGCGCGCACGGCTTGCACCAGTTGCGGCGTGAACGGCTGGGGCGGGAAGTACACGACCTGTTCCACATCGATGGCAAGGCCGCGCTCCCTGGCAACGCGCGCGCAGGCGTCGCGCAGGGCCCGGTCCATGTCCAGCAGCTGCTCGTCGTCCGGCGCACGCAGATCCACGCTGAAGCGCACGCGGCCCGGAATCACGTTGCGCGAGTTGGGGAACAGTTCCATGGTGCCTACCGTGCTGCGCGCGTGGGGCCTGCGCTCGACGGCGATGCGGTTGACCTCGACGACCAGCTCGCTGGCGGCCAGCAGCGCATCGCGGCGCAGTTCCATGGGTGTGGGGCCGGCGTGGGCCTCCATGCCGTGGACGGTCACGTCGTACCAGCGCTGGCCCAGCGCGGCCGTCACCACGCCGATCACACGCTGGTTGTTCTCCAGCACCGGGCCCTGCTCGATATGCGCCTCGAAATACGCGCCCACGGCCGGAGTCGGTCCGGTCTGTCCCGCATAGCCTATGGCCGAGAGTGCCTCGCCCACACTGACCCCCTGTGCGTCGCGCTGGGCCAGCGCATGCTCCAGGGTGAATGCACCCGCGAACACGCCAGAGCCCATCATCACGGGCACGAAGCGCGAGCCCTCCTCATTGGTCCAGACCGCCACCTCGATGGGGGCACGCGTGCGCACGCCGGCGGCATTGAGCGTTCGCACCACCTCCAGGCCCGCGAGAACGCCGTAGTTGCCATCGAACTTGCCGCCCGTGGGCTGGGTGTCGATGTGGCTGCCGGTCATCACGGGCGGCAGGCTTTCGTCCTGGCCCGCGCGGTGCGCGAAGATGTTGCCTATGGCGTCGACGCGTATGCTGCAGCCAGCATCGCGCGCCCATTGCACGAACAGGTCGCGCCCCTGTCGGTCCAGATCGGTCAGCGCGATGCGGCACACTCCCCCCTTGGCCGTGGCACCTATGCGCGCCAGCTCCATGAGGGACTGCCACAGGCGCGCGCCGTCTGTGCGCAGCGCGGCGCAAGGGGAAGATTTCATGTCCATGAGAGTCTCCTTGTCATACCAGACCGACGCCGAGGTAGCGGTCCTTCATGGCATCGTCAGCGAGAAACTCGGGGTTGGATGCCTCGTGTGCGACCACACCCTGCTCGATGATGTAGTGGCGGTCGGCCAACTGCGTGCAAACCTCGAGGTTCTGCTCCACGAGCACGATGGTGACGCCCGCTGACTTGATGGTCTTGAGCTGGGCCACGATCTCTTCGACGATGACCGGCGCCAGGCCCTCGACGGGCTCGTCGAGCATCAAGAGGCGTGGCGCATTCATGAGCGCACGGCCAATCGCCAGCATTTGCTGCTCGCCACCAGAGAGCTGGCCGCCACCGTTCATGCGTCGCTCCTGCAATCGCGGGAAGATGCGGTAAACGTCGCGCAGCTGCCAGGGTGATTTCTTGCGCTGCGCCAGCATCAGGTTCTCCTCCACGGTCAGCAGCTTGAAGATGCCGCGGTGCTCGGGTACCAGGCAGATGCCGCGCTGCGCCACCTGGTGCGTGGCCAGGCGCTGCAGCGACTCGCCACCAAAGCGCACCTGTCCCTGTGTGGGTTGCATGACCCCGGCAATGGTCTTGAGCGTGGTGGTCTTGCCCGCGCCGTTGCGGCCCAGCAGGGTGACGAGCTCGCCTTCATTCACATGCAGCGACACGCCCTGCAGCACATGGCTCTTGCCGTAGTGGGCGTGGATGGCGTCCACGGACAGCAGCGCTGCGGTGCTCATGCCTTGCCCCCGGTGATCATGTTGCCCAGGTAGGCGCTGCGCACGCGCTCGTCAGCGCGGATCTCGTGCGGCAGGCCTTCGGCCAGCACGCGGCCCTGCTGCATCACAGTGACGGTGTCGGAGATATCCATGACGATGCCCATGTTGTGTTCAATGAGCACCACGGTGTGCTCGTCCTTGAGGCTCTGAATCAGCCGCTTCATGTCGTCCAGATCGTCTATGCCCATGCCCGACGTCGGCTCGTCGAGGAAGATAGCCTTTGGCCGTGCGGCCAGCGCCATCCCTACCTCCAGGCGCCGCTGTTGACCGTGAGAGAGATTGGCTGCGGGCGTGCCAGCGTAGCGCTCCAAGCCTACCCGCGAGAGCACGCTGGCCACCGTGTCGGCGCACGAGCGCCTTCCCACGGGTGGGCTCCAGCAGTTCAGGGCCACCACTGGCGCCACGCCCTGCGCGGCCAGGCGCAGGTTTTCGCGCACGGGCAGCGTCGGAAAGAGGCTGGTGACCTGGAACGAGCGCGCCATGCCGCGGCGCACACGCCGGTGATCTGGCTCGCGCGTCACGTCGTGGCCGTCAAACAGAATGCGGCCACCGCTCACCGTCTTGGTGCCGGTGAGCATGTGAAACAGCGTGGTCTTCCCGGCACCGTTGGGACCGATGACCGAGTGCACGGTATTGGCGCGCACCTTCAGGTCCACTCCGCCCAGGGCAACGAATTTGCCGTAGTGTTTGGCGACCCCCTGGGCTTCAAGCAGAACCGGGGATGCAGCAGTGGCGTTCATGCCTGGCCTCCGTTGGTGTTGTGGACAGGCGTCGTGGGGGAGCTCGGCTCAGGCTGCTTGCGCCGTACCAGCGCCCACAGACTCTCACCCAAACCCCACAGACCGCGCTGCAGCCCCAGGCTGACGATCATCAGCACCACACCGAGCAGCAGCAGCCAGCGCGGCCACAGGGTGGACAACCAGTCGCCCAGAAGCACATAGAACGCCGCACCCAGTACCGACGCCAGCAGGTTGCCGGTGCCGCCGATGACGGTCATCACGATGATCATCTCGCTCGTGTGGTATTCGACGTTCGACAGCGGAGCAATGCCCGTCATCATGGCGTGCAGGGCGCCTGCGAGACCCGTGACCGCACCCGAGATGACGAAGGCCTGCAGCTTCAGGAGGCGCAGGTCGTAGCCCACGGCGGCAGCGCGCTCCTCGTTGTCGCGCACCGCCAGCAGCGTGCGGCCGAAAACCGAATCACACACGCGGCGCAGCAGCCAGAATGCCAGCAGGAACAGGGTGGCGACGAAGCCGTAGTACTGCCAGGGCGACACCAAGGGCCACAGCGTCTGACCCGCGATGGCGATGGACGGGCGCGGGATATCCAGCAATCCGTTGTCGCCACCGGTCAGATCGGGCAACGAGTAGGCAATGAAATAGAACATCTGCGCAAATGCCAGTGTCAGCATCACGAAGTAGGTGCCGCGCTGGCGGATCGCGATCCAGCCGACGATGGCTGCGCCAATGGCTCCCATGGCGACGGCCGTCAGCAGTGCCAGCGGCATGGGCAGTGGCCAGCGCGTGAGCAGCAGCGCAATGGTGTAGCTGCCCAGGCCGAAGAAAATGCCCTGTCCGAATGACAGCAGACCCGTGTAGCCCAGCAGCAGATTGCAGCCCATGGCGGCAAGTGCGAAGATCAGCACCTCGCTGGCCAGCGAGCCCGACCGCATGAACAGCGGCATGGCGACGACGATGGCCAGCGCCAGGAGAAGGTGGGAATGTCTGCTCATGGCGGTCATCCTTTGCGGCCCAGCAGGCCATGCGGGCGCAGCAGCAGCACGGCAGCCATCGCCACGTAGATCATGATGCGTGCACCCTCGGGCCACAGCGTGCTCATCACGCTCTGCACGACGCCGATCAACACCCCACCTACCAGGGCGCCACTGAAACTACCCAGTCCTCCCACGACGACGATGACGAAGGCCACGCCCAGCGCCTCTATGCCCATGAACGGTTCTGCGCCACGGATGGGCGCCGCCAGCACGCCGGCCAGCGCGGCCGTGGCAGCACCCAGCGCGAACACCAGGCTGAAAATGGCGAACACGTTCAGGCCCAGCAGCGACACCATCTCGGTCGATTCGCTGCCCGCACGCACGGCGCTGCCCAGGCGCGTACCCTCCAGCAGCCACCACAGCAGCACCGCCAGTGCGGCCGTGAAGGCGATCACGAACAGCCGGTACTTCGGGTACACAAAGCTGCCCCACATGACCACGCCCTGCAGCAGCTCGGGCACGGCCACGCTGTCGCCCAGCGGCCCCCACTGCAGGATCACGAGCTCCTGTACCACCAGCGCCAGGCCCACGGTGACGAGGATGTGGAACTCGTGCGGCTTGGCATAGACATGGCGCAGGAGCAGCTTCTCCGTCAGCCAGCCTATCGCACCCACGGCCAGCGGCGCGAGCAGCAGCGTCCACCAGAAACTCCAGCCCCAGCGCGTCATCTGGTAGCAGAAATAGGCCCCCATCAGGTAGAACGCGCCATGCGCAAAGTTCACGAAGCGCAGCAGGCCGAAGACGATGGACAGACCGACGGCCAACAGGAAATACAGCATGCCAATGCCGATCCCGTTGATGGTCTGCAGCAGGTAGATGCTCATGGAAAACTATTAAAAATATAGCTGCCAGCGCTTTCCATATAAGCGCTGACGATGCTTTTGATTGAAGGTCGGCGGCGGGCCGTCAGGCCAGCTTGCAGCCGGTCTGGTCCACGGGCAGGAAGGACTTGCCCGTGCTGATCACGTCCACGTAGTCATCCTTGTTCTTCATCTTGGCCTTGCCCTTGCCCTTGAGCAGGTAGTAGTTCTTGAGCACCTGGTGATCGGCGCGGCGCACCTCCTCGTCGCCCGTCAGGCCCTGGTACTTCATGCCTTCCAGCGCCGCGACCACGGCCTTGGTGTCCGTGGTGCCGGCCTTGGTGATGGCATCGATGAGCAGCTTGGTGCAGATGTAGGAGCCAGCCAGGCTGTAGTTGGGGTTGGCCTTGAACTTGTCCTGGCAGCGCTTGACCAGGTCCAGGTTCAGTGGGGCGTCCGCCGTGTGCCAGTACTGCGCGCCGAAGTACACGCCATCGCACAGGTCGGCGCCCAGTGACTCGAACTGCTCCAGCCCCGAGGCCCAGGCGATCAGAATGGTCATGTTCTTGTGCATGCCGAAGCTGATGGCCTGGCGCAGCGTGTCGGAGGACTGCGCGCCGAAGTTCAGCAGCAGCAGCACGTCGGGCTTGGCGGCCACGGCATTCGTCAGGTAGCCGCTGAACTCCTTCTCGGTCAGCGAGTGGTAGCTGTTGCCCACATGCTCCAGGCCCTTTTCCTTGAAGATGTTCTTGGCGGCTGACAGCAGGCCGTCGCCGAACACGTATTGCGGCGTGATCGTGTACCAGCGCCTGGCCTTCGGCATGGCCTCGATCAGCGGACGCACGGTTTGCTCGATGGCGCCAAAGGTGGGTACCGACCAGCGGAAGGTGGCGCTGTTGCAGTCCTTGCCCGTGAGCTCGTCGGCGCCTGCGGTGGTGATGAAGACGCCGCCCACCTTCTCGGCTTCCTTGCCCATGGCCAGGGCCTCGGACGACAGGATGCCGCCCGCAAAGAAACGCGCGCCCTGCTGCTGGGCCGCGTCCTGCACCTTGCGCACCGCCGTGGCGGGCTTGCCCTCGGTATCGAGCAGCGTATAGGCCAGCGGCCGGTCCAGGATCTTGCCGTACTGCTCGATGGCGAGCTTCATGCCCAGATCGGCGTACTTGCCGTTGGCCGCGAATGCTCCCGACATGGGAACCGGGCAGCCGAACTGGATCGCATCCTTGGCCTGGGCCCAGGCGCTGGACAGCAGGCCCAGAGACGAAGGCAGAGCGCCGAGTGCGGAGAGTTGCAGGAGGTGACGACGTTGCATGAGTGACTCCGTGGTGAGGGAACGGGTTGGAGCTTGTGTTGTTGCAAGTTGCATGCCAATCCGCTGGGCCATGCGCTCAGGCTCCTTGTTCATATTTATAGTGACAAATACAATGAATATGACGCGTACAAACCCTAGAAACTTTCGTCATGCCCCCGGGCGGTGCATACTTGCACCAAGACAGCGAATGCAGGGGGGCGGCGGCGCCTGACCACCCCGAGGAAAGACAACAAGCCATGGCAACACAGAAGCCCGCTCCGCTGGCGATCCGGCAGCTCAAACGCTCCGACCTCGTGGCGCAGGAAATCAAGCGCTTGATTACCGAGAAAAACCTGAGCCCCGGCGACCGCCTGCCGCGCGAGAGTGAGCTGCAAGCCCAGTTTCAGGTCAGCAAGGGCACGATCCGTGAGGCGCTGAAGGCACTTGAGGTGCAGGGGCTGGTGACCATTTCCACGGGGCCCACGGGCGGTGGCACCATCGCCGCGGTGCCGCTCGATCGCACGCTGCAGTTCATGCAGAACTACCTGTTCTTCCAGGAGGTGACGATCGACGACATCTACACCGTGCGCCAGATGCTCGAACCCGAGCTGGCCGCCGGCGCGGTGCCGTACCTGACCGACGCCGATTTCGAGGCCCTGGAGCACAGCATCGCCTGCTGCGACCCCACGCAAAGCCAGCAGGACCTCGTGACGCAGCGGCGCGAGGACGTGAACTTCCACGACATCCTGGCCGCCGCCAACCCCAACCCGTTCCTGCGCTTCTCCTGTGAGCTGATCAATGAAATGATTCGCCAGCTCATCGTTTTCGGCAACCGCACGCCGCAGTCCGAGCATCGGCGTTTTGGCGAGGCCAATGCACAGATCCACCGCGCGATCGTGCAGGCCGCGCGGGCGCGCGATGCAGAAAAGGTCCGCGCGCTCATGCAGCAACACATGCAGGATGCGGCCAGCAGCGTCAAGCGCATGAAAGGGCGCATTCAAGGGCGCTTGATACTGGATGCGGACACGCTGCGGCGCCCGCGCGCCGCGTCCATGGCCCCCAGGACAGGCAATGCAAAAGCGAAACCGGCGCGCCGACGGACCATGTCCGCCGGCTGATGGTCTGCGCAGCTACTCGCTTGCAGAGAGGGCGGGCTGGAGCGGCACCGGCCCGGGATGGGTCACGACCCGGTTGCGCCCGCCCTTCTTGGCCTCGTACAGGGCCTGGTCGGCACAGTCCAGAAGGTCCTGAGGCTCCTGGGCGTGCAGGGGGAAGGCGGCTGCGCCACACGACAGGGTGACGGAGAGCTCGCCCGAGCCAGTGCGCACACGCAAGACCTCCACGGCCTCGCGCAGCATGTGCGCGCGCTCCACGGCGGTGTCCAATGGCGTGCCGCCGAGCACCAGCAGAAACTCTTCGCCCCCTATGCGGTAGGCCATGTCCTGTGGTCGCATGTGACGCAGCAGCAACTGTGCGAAAGACTGCAGCACCGCATCGCCCGCGGCATGGCCATGGGTGTCGTTGATGCGCTTGAAGTGGTCGATGTCGACGATGAGCACCGAAAGGCAGGCACCCTGCTCGCGGCAGAGCTGCATGGCTGGCCCCAGCGTGGCGTCGAGCTGGCGGCGGTTGAACAGCCCCGTGAGCGGATCACGCAGCGCCTGTTCGCGCAGTTGCGCCTGCAGCGATTGGATCTCGTCGTACTGTTTGCGCAGGCGGCTGTTCGCCTGGCTCTGGCTCATCGCGCGGTCATAACCATCGCGAGCAAACGCGAAGAGGTAGAGCAGCAGGGCAATCATGCACAGCACGGACGTGCGCAGATCTGTCTCGGGTTGCCAGGCCAGCGGCACGACCAGCGCGGCCAGTGCCATTCCCACGGCCAGGCTGAGCATCAGGCGCAGGCCCCCGCGTGCGCCGTGGAAAACCACCATGTTGATGCAGCCCGATGCGCAGAGGATGAAGCTGATCCACAGCGGCGCACCGAGCGAGGCTATCCACGCGCCGGCCATCACGATGTCGGCATCCATGTTGTGCATCTCCGCCAGCCGCTGATCGCGCGCGCGGCGCGCGCGCCAGTAGGCCAGGTGGGGATAGGCAACGTAGTTGAGGGTCAGAGCCGCCCAGCCTGCGGCCGACGCGCCTATGGTCAGCAGGTGCGATCCCAGCGCCATCAGCAGCAGCACATAGAACAGGCTGCGATTGCGCCAGTTCATGTGCACTGTCCAATGCACGTCGCGGCGGGCAGAAGGCTCGGGCGTCAGTTTCATGGGCGGGCTGAAGGCTTTGGCCTACTGTAACCCGACCGCCCGCAGAGTCGAGGTGCCGGCTTGCCGACATCCCGACTATCTGGTCATTGGCGCCTTTGTATCCAGCGATGTGTGCTATTCATAAAATAGCATCAGGCGGTTTCCTGCAGCGCATCGCCCAGGGCGCTGACCAGGCGGTCGATCTCGGCCTCGGTACTGATGAAGGGCGGCGCCAGCTGGATCGTGTCGCCGCCGTAACGCACGTAGAAGCCCTTTTCCCAGCACTTCATGGCGATCTCGTAGGGGCGGCGCGCCGGCTCGCCGGGCAGGGACTCGATGGTGAAACCCGCGGCCAGGCCGTAGTTGCGGATGTCGGCCACATGTTTGGCTCCCTTGAGGCCGTGCACGGCGTTCTCGAAGTAGGGCGCCAGCGCCTTCACGCGTGCCGGCATGTCGTCCTTTTGCAGGATTTCCAGCGTGGCATTGCCCGCCGCACAGGCCACGGGGTGGGCCGAGTAGGTGTAGCCGTGGGCAAACTCCAGCATGTACTCGGGGCCGCCCGCGGCCATGAAGGTGTCGTAGATCTCTTTGCTTGCCACGCAGCCGCCGAGCGGCTGGGCGCCGTTGGTCACCTGCTTGGCGAAGTTCAGGATGTCGGGCGTGACGCCGAACACCTCGGAGCCAGTCCATCCGCCGACACGGCCAAAGCCCGTGATGACCTCGTCGAAGATGAGCAGGATGTTGTTCTGCGTGCAGATCTCGCGCAGGCGCTGCAGGTAGCCCGCGGGCGGAATCACCACGCCGGCCGAGCCCGAGAACGGCTCGACGATGACGGCCGCGATGTTGCTCGCGTCGTGCAGGGCGATCACGTCGAGCAGCCTGTCGGCCAACGCGCGGCCATCCATGTCCGGCATGCCGCGGTAAAACGAACCCACGGGCGGCTGGGTGTGGGGAATATGGTCGGCCTCCACGCCCTGGCCGAACAGCTTGCGGTTGCCCGCGATGCCGCCCACCGAGATGCCGCCGAAGTTCACGCCGTGGTAGCCCTTCTCGCGGCCGATCAATCGCGTCTTGCCCGCCTGACCCTTGGCGCGCCAGTAGGCGCGCGCCATCTTGAGCGACGTATCCGCCGCCTCGGAGCCCGAGCCGGTGAAGAACACATAGTCCAGCCCCGCGGGCGTCAAGTCCTTGATGCGGTTGGCCAGCTCGAACGCGGCCGGGTGGCCGAACTGGAAGGCCGGCGAATAGTCCAGGTTGGCTGCGGCCTTGCCTATGGCCTCGGCAATCTCCCTGCGCCCATGGCCCAGGCCCGAGCACCACAGGCCCGACAGGCCGTCGAAGATCTTGCGCCCCTCGGCCGTCGTGTAGTACGCGCCCTGGGCGCCCACGACCATGCGCGGGTTGGCCTTGAAGTTGCGGTTGCCGGTGAACGGCATCCAGTGGGCGTCGAGCCAGGCGGCGTCCTGGCGCACGGCGGCGGGGTGGGTGGTGTCGTCAATCACGGCAAAAGACATGGCGGCCTCCTGTATGGAATACGCGATTGTTGGTCGCGGTGATAATTGTTTGAAGCAACATATATCCACGTTCACTTGCCTGTTTATGCAAGTAAAAATCACCTCCCGCCCGCGCGCCATCCTCGGCCAGCTCTCCGACATGGACCTGCGCCTGTTGCAGGTCTTCAAGGCCGTGGTCGAGTGCGGCGGCATGGCGGCGGCGGAGCTCGAGCTCAACATCGGCACCAGCACGGTGAGCCGCCACATCAAGGACCTGGAGACGCGCCTGGGCCTCACCCTGTGCCGCCGCGGCCGTGCGGGCTTTGCCCTCACACCCGAGGGCCACCGCGTGTACGAGGAGACGCTGCGCCTCTTGGCCTCGGTGCGCGGCTTTCTGGGCAGCATCGACGACATCCACGCGCGCATGGGCGGGCAGCTGGCAGTGGCCGTGTTCGACAAGACCGCCAGCAACCCGGCCGCGCATATCGACGCGGCCATCGCCACCTTTGCCGATCAGGCGCCCCATGTGCAGCTGCAGCTGCATGTGGGCTCGATCAACACCATAGAGCGCGGCGTGATCGACGGCAGCTTTCAGGTGGGCATCATCCCGGCGCACCGCAGCTCGCAAAGCCTGGTCTATACCGAGCTGTTTGGCGAGACCATGCTGCTGTACTGCGGCGCGGGCCATGCGCTGTTTGGCGCGGACCACGGCACGCTGGACTGGGACGCGCTGCGCCGCCACCCGTTTGCCGGCCTGGGCTACCACTCGCCCAACATGGAGCTGTCGCACGAGGCGCGTCTGACGCGCGCCGCTACGGGCTTCGACCAGGAGGCCATTGCCACCTTGGTGCTGTCGGGGCGCTTTCTGGGTTTTCTGCCCGATCACTACGCCGAGGCCTTCGAGCGCCAGGGCCGTCTTCAGTGCGTGCGGCCCGACCTGTTCCACTACCGCTGCCGGTTCGTCAGCCTGGTGCGCCGCTCGCCCGCGCCCAGCCGCGCGGCGCAGCTGTTCCAGCAATGCCTGGCGCAGGCACATTCAAGCGCCTGAGCCCGCCTGCCGATATCGACGGCATGAGCACCATCACCGCCATCGCCCAATCCGGCCTGCAGGCCGCGCAGCTGCGGCTCTCGAGCAGCGCGCACAACATCGCCAACCTCCATACCCCGGGTTTCACGGGCCAGCAGGTGCGCCAGCAGGCCCAGCCCGCTCTGGGCGGCGTACAGGCCCGGCTCGCCCCGGCGGGTCAGGCCGGTGTGGCGCTCGAGTCCGAGGCGGTGGAGCAGATGGCCGCCACCTACGCCTTCAAGGCCAACGCGGTCGTGCTGCGCGTGTCCGCCGACACCACGGGCGCGTTGCTCGATGTGCATTCCTGAGCGGTCGTGCTGCGCGCCAGCAGCCTCTCCCAGGCCTTTTCGTGGAAGAAGAAGGCCACGGCCTGCACCGTGGGCTCGAGCAGGCTCAGCGTGAGCGAGGCGATCAGGTTGCCCGTGACGGCATAGGCCACCAGCGCGGCCACGCAGATATGGATCACGTAGTAGCTGCCGGTCTTGGCCAGCGTGGGCAGGTTGCGGCGGGCGGCAATGCGAATGCGGGTCATGATGGGCTCCTGTCGATGTGCGCAAATGATAATCGTTCGCATTTATGGCTGGCAATTGCCTGTCGCTATTTCGCGCATAGGGACCGGCTTCGCGCCGGGCCCACGGGGGCGGTCGCTATGATGCGTGCGCCTTTTTTCTCCATTCCAGATCGCTAAGGGAGCACGACCATGGCCCTCATGGACTTCATCAAGAAGCAGTTCATCGACATCCTCCAGTGGACCGAGGAGGGCGATGGAACGCTCGCCTGGCGCTTTCCCATGGAGGGCATGGAAATCCAGACCGGCGCCACGCTGGTGGTGCGCGAGTCGCAGATGGCGCTGTTCGTCAACGAGGGCCAGGTGGCCGACGTGTTCGGCCCCGGCACCTACAAGCTCACCACGCAGACCCTGCCGGTGCTGACCTATCTGAAGAACTGGGACAAGCTGTTCCAGTCGCCGTTCAAGAGCGACGTGTATTTCTTCAGCACGCGCCAGCAGATCGACCAGAAATGGGGCACACCCCAGCCCATCACCATCCGCGACGCGGACTTTGGCGCCGTGCGCCTGCGCGCCTTTGGCAACTACGCCTATCGCGTGGCCGACCCCAAGCTGTTCCACACCGAGATCTCGGGCACGCGCGAGAGCTACCCCGCGGCCGACCTGGACGGCCAGCTGCGCGGCCTGGTGCTGCAGAACATCAGCAACGCCATTGCCGGCAGCGGCGTGGCGTTTCTCGACCTGGCGGCCAATCAGCTGATGTTTGCCGATGCGCTGGCCAAGGCGCTGGCGCCGGCGTTCGAGAAGCTGGGCCTCAAGCTCGAGGCCATGACGGTGCAGAACCTGTCGCTGCCCGAAGAGCTGCAAAAGGTGCTGGACCAGAAGATCGGCATGGGCATGGTCGGCAATGACATGGGCCGCTTCATGCAGTACCAGACGGCCCAGGCCATCCCCAAGATGGCCGAGGGCGCCGCCCAGGGCGGCGGCGGCATTGCCGGCGACGCCATGGGCCTGGGCGCGGGCGTGGCCCTGGGCCAGGTGCTGGCGCAGAACCTGCAGGCCGGGCTGCAGGGCGGGGCGGCGCAGGCGGCTGCGGCGGCCCCCGTGGGCGTGCGCCCCGAGGAGGTCATGGCCACGCTGGAGAAGCTCGCTGATCTGAAGGCCAAGGGCATCCTCACGCAGGAGGAGTTCGACGCCAAGAAGGCCGAGCTGCTCAAGAAGCTGGTTTAGGCCCCGTGCCGTACCCGTGGGCTCACCGTCATCCCCGCGCATGCGGGGATCCATGGCATGGGCACGCTCTGCGCCGGGGTGGCTCGTGGATCCCCGCATGCGCGGGGATGACGGCTTCTGCGTTAATTATCAATTTTGATAGCTGCCGGCGCTTGTCCAGAAAGCCTTAGAGGCCAAAATCACTCCAAACATGCCCGACAGCGCCCCCCAGCGCCACTACCGCGCGCCCTGCCCCGGCTGCGGCGCGCCCGTCGAGTTTCGAAGCGCGCAGTCCACCCACGCCATCTGCCCCTACTGCCAGAGCATGGTGGTGCGCAGCGGCGAGGTGTTGTCGCGCATCGGCAATATGGCCGAGCTGTTCGACGACCACAGCCCGCTGCAGCTCAATGCCAGCGGGCGCATACAGCTGGATGGCAAGGAGCTGCCCTTCACGCTGATCGGCCGCCTGCAGTACCAGGGCGACGCCGGCCGCTGGACCGAATGGGTGGCCTGGCTCGACGACGGCAGCATGGCCACGCTGGGCGAGGACAACGGCGCCTATGTCTTCACGCGCCCCCTGGCCGTCACCGGCGACCTGCCCGAGGCGGCGCGCTTTCGCGTGGGCAGCAGCGCCACCATCAACGGCAAGCGCTACAGCGTGGCCTACGCCGGCCAGGCCAGCCTGCTCGCGGCCCAGGGCGAGCTGCCGCGCCTGCCCGCGCTGGGCCAGCCCTTTGCCATGGTGGAGCTGCGCAGCGAAGACGGCGAGGTGCTGTCCATCGACTACGGCCGCACGCCGCCCCAGGCCGAGCGCGGGCGTGCCGTGCTGCTCGATGACCTGCGGCTGCAGGGCCTCAAGGACGAATCCACCAAGGAGGAGCGCGGCCGCCAGTTCAACTGCCCGCAGTGCGGCGCGCCCGTCACCGTGCAACTTGAGAGCACCAAAAGCTGCACCTGCCCCGCGTGCAAAAGCCTCATCGACCTCTCGGGCGGCTTGGGTGGCGAGTTGCGCGCAGCCCTGCAGGACGAGCCCGTGCAGCCCCTGATCGCCCTGGGCAGCCGCGCCCAGCTGCAGGGCGTGGCCTGGCAGGTGGTGGGCTTTCAGCACCGCATGGGTGTGGCGCCGGGCGACGACGAGCATTTCGGCTGGTCCGAATACCTGCTCTACAACCAAAAGCGCGGCTTTGCCTTTCTGGTCGATGCCGAGGACGGCTGGAGCCTGGTGCGCCCCACGACGGGCGCGCCGCAACTGGCCGCAGGCGGCCAGAGCGCGAGCTACCTCGGGCAGAAATACCAGCTCAAATACAGCTACGAGGCCGAGACCGACTACGTGCTCGGCGAGTTCTACTGGCCCGTCTCGCGCGGGCAAAAGACCTTCAACCGCGACTTCGCCGGGCCCAAGGGCCTGCTGTCGATGGAGCAGGGCCCGGGCGAGATCACCTGGTCCAGCGGCGACCGGCTGGCCAGCGACGCCGTGGCCCAGGCCTTCGGCCTCCAGGGCCGCAGGCAGCAGTTCCAGCGCGACGACGTCGGCCCCTTTGTCGCCGCCAAGGGCGCGGGCTGCGGCACGGTGATCCTCGTCATCGTGCTGCTCTTCATCGTGCTCATCATCATGAGCAACTGCTCGGGCGGCTCGGGCGGCGGCTACACGCGCAGCTCCGGCGGCTCCTGGGGCGGCTACTCCAGCGGCGGCAGCCACAAATAACTTGCACTCACCGAAAGGGCAGCACCATGAAATACGAATGGCTCCAACCCACGGCCTTCCTCGGCTCCATCGTCTACGCCGTGCTCGGCGTGGTCGTGTTCTGGCTGTGCTTTGTGCTTATCGACAAGATCACGCCCGCCGACCTGTGGCGCGAGATCGTGGAAAAGCAGAACCAGGCCCTGGCGCTGGTGGTGGCCGCGATGTGTCTGGGCATCAGCATCATCGTGGCCGCGGCCATTCATTGAACCCGACGGTGCGCGGGCCTGCACCACAATAGCGGGCCTGTTTTCTGACCCCGCTCCATGCCCACGCTCGACTGGCTCAACCGCTCCGCCGCCTTCACCACCGCGTCCCAGGTGCCCTACCGCCTGCTGGAGAGTCGCTCCACCCACGGCGACGCCACCGCCGCGCAGGACAACCTGCTGATCCAGGGCGACAACCTGGCGGCCCTCAAGGCCCTGCTGCCCTTCTACCGGGGCCGGGTCAAATGCATCTTCATCGACCCGCCGTACAACACGCAAAGCGCGTTCGAGCATTACGACGACAAGCTCGAACACAGCCAGTGGCTTTCCATGATGCTGCCGCGCCTGCAGCTGCTGCGCGAGCTGCTCAGCGACGACGGTTCGATCTGGGTGACCATCGACGACAACGAGGGGCATTACCTCAAGGTGTTGATGGATGAGGTGTTTGGGCGGGGGAATTTTGTGGATTCTGTGATTTGGCAGAAGGCTGACTCGCCGCGCAATTCGGCGAGGCAGTTTTCGTCCGATCACGACTACATGCTCATCTACAGCAAGCATCCCGACTGGATTCCGATCAAACTGGCTAGAACGCCTGAGGCCAATTCGATCTACGCCAATCCTGACAATGACGAGCGTGGCCCTTGGCTTCCTGGTGATCCTTACGCGAATAAGCCGTACTCCAAAGGGCTCTACACAATGGCAGGCCCAACTGGTCGCACCTTTCAGCCACCACCCGGGCGGTTCTGGCGCGTGTCTGAAGAGCGGCTCCGTGAGCTCGACGCAGACGGTCGAGTTTGGTGGGGGCCGACCGGCGATGCTCGGCCCAGCATCAAGCGCTACTTGGCCGAAGTCGGCGACTTGGTACCTCGTACCTTTTGGTCAAAGGACGCAGTGGGCAGCAACAGGACCTCGAAAAACGAAATGCGGGCGCTGTTTCCCGACGCGGCGTCATTTACAACACCCAAACCGGAAGCGCTGTTGAAGCGCGTTCTGGATATCGCCACCCACGCCGGCGACCTCGTCCTAGACAGCTTCCTAGGCTCGGGTACCACGGCCGCAGTGGCCCACAAGATGGGCCGGCGCTGGATCGGCATAGAGATGGGCGAGCACGCCGCCACCCACTGCCTGCCGCGCCTGGAGAAGGTTATCGCGGGCGAGCAGGGCGGCATCAGCCGGGCCGTGGGCTGGCAGGGCGGCGGCGGCTTTCGCTTCTGCACCCTGGGCGCGCCCATTTTTGACGCCACCGGCGCCATCCACCCCGACGTGCGCTTCGCCACCCTGGCGGCCTTCATCTGGCAGCAGGAAACCGGCAGCGCCTTTGAACTCGCCCAGGGCCGGCCGGGCACGCCGTGGCTGGGTACATACTCTGTTTTTGATAGCTGTTTGCGCTTGCCAGAAGCGGGCGAAGAGGCAATTTCTCTTGAATCCGTCCGCGGCCCTCACCCCCACCCTCTCCCAGAGGGAGAGGGCGAACTACCGGGCAGCGCCGCGCCGGACTTGCTCCCTCTCCCGCCTGCGGGAGAGGGCGGGGGTGAGGGGGCGGTGCTGCAGCGCCGCACCGCCTACTACCTGCTGTTCAACGGCATCCTGGGCGACAAGCGCCCGGCCGGCGGCAATGTGCTCACGCGCGCCGTGCTCGAATCGCTTTTGGAGCTGCACGCCAGCACCCCCCACCCCGACGCGCCGCTGGTGGTCTACGGCGAGGCCAACCGCCTGGGCCCGGAGACGCTGGAGCGCGCGCGCGTGACGTTCAAGCACATTCCGTATGACGTGCGGGCGAGGTAGGGCAATGACTGCACAGGAACTGCTGGAAAGCCTGAACCTGCTCGATGAAAACGAGCGCATCGAGGCCAAGCGTGCGCAAGAGCCAGGCAAGTCGCTGCTGGAGACCATCTGCGCCTTTGCCAACGAGCCCCATTTGGGCGGCGGCTGGCTGTTGCTGGGGGTGGCGCCGGATGAGCAGGCCTTGTTCCCCGGTTATGCGGTCGAGGGTGTGCCGCATCCGGACAAGCTCAGCGCAGACCTCGCCAGCCAGTGCGCTACCACGTTCAACATGCCGCTGCGGGTGGACATACGCACCGAAACCCTGGCGGGTGAGCCGGTCGTCGTGGTGTTCGTGCCCGAGGCTGCGCCGCAGGACAAACCCATTTACTTCAAGGCCACCGGTTTGCCCAGGGGGGCGTTTCGCCGCATCGGCAGCACCGACCAGCGCTGTACCGAGGACGACCTGGAAATGCTGTACCAGTCGCGCCAGCGCGAGAGCTTTGACGCGGGGCTGGTCTCTGGCGCCGGGCAGGACGATTTCGACGCTGCTGCCATTGCCGACTACCGCCAGGCCCGGGCCGAGGCCAACCCCGATGCCGAGGAACTGCGCTGGACGGACGCGGAACTCTTGCAAGCCTTGAACGCTGTGCGGCGCGATGCGACCGGCGCATGGAGGCCCACGGTGGCCGGGCTGCTCCTGTTTGGCAAGTCCACAGCCTTGCGCCGCTGTTTCCCCATGACGCGGGTCGATTACATCCGGGTGCCGGGGCGGGAATGGGTGCCGCATCCCGACCGCCGCTTCGACACGGTGGAGCTGCGTGCGCCGCTGTTCACGCTGCTGCGCCGCACCCAGGCGGCAGTGCTGGACGACCTGCCCAAGGGCTTTGGTCTGGAAGATGGGCAGTTGCAGCGCAGTGACAAGCCTGTCATTCCGCTGCGCGCGCTGCGCGAGGCGCTGGTCAATGCCCTGATGCACCGCAGCTACCGCGTGCAGACGCCGGTGCAGGTGATCCGCTACGCCAACCGGCTCGAAATCCGCAACCCTGGCTTTTCGCTCAAGTCGCCCGATCACCTGGGCGAACCGGGCTCCATGCCGCGCAACCCCCACATCGCCGCCGTCCTGCACGAAACCCGTTTTGCTGAAACCAAGGGTAGCGGCATTCGTGCCATGCGCGAGGCAATGGGCCATGCAGGGCTCGTGCCTCCCTTGTTCGAGTCCGATCGGGGGCAGGATCAGTTCAGTACCTTGTTCTTCTTTCACCACTTTCTGGGTGAGGAAGACATCCGCTGGCTGGCGCAGTTCAAGGCGCTGCACCTGGGCGACGAAGAGGCCCGCGCCCTGGTTGTGGCCCGCGAGGCCAACGCCATCGACAACGCCACCTATCGCGCGTTGAACAAGGTGGACACACTCACCGCCAGCAACGCCCTGCGGCGATTGCGCGACGCGGGCCTGCTGAGCCAGCAGGGCAGGGGCTCGGCCACGTGGTACCGGCCTACGGACAGGCTGTTGGCCGAAGCGTCTGACGGTTTGTCTGACAAGCCCGACGCGCTATCCAGTAAGCCACCCCCCTTATCCAGCATGGTGGAGGGCTTATCTAGTAAGTCTGACGGCTTATCCAGTAAGTCGGACGAGGAGCGCAATGCACTACTGGATGAAATTCCGGGCCCATTGGCGGCTCGTATCGGCAGCATAGGTCGGCGCCACCCACCGGGCCCGGTGCGCGAACTGGTGGTGGAGCTTTGCAGTCTGCGGCCATGGCGGGCCGAAGAACTGGCACTGCTGCTGAGTCGCAAGCCTGAAACGATTCGGCAGGATTACCTGCGTCCGCTGCTGGCGCAAAAGCGCATCGTCATGACCCAACCGGACAAGCGGAAGTCGCCGCAACAGGCATACCGCAGCGTGCAGGACAAGCTTTCATGACCCCCATCACCCTCAAAACCTACCAGCAGCAGGCGCTGGCTGCCCTGTCCGCCTACGCCCAGGCGGCGCGCCTGCAGGGCGCGGCGCAGGCGTTTCTCCAGCAGGCGGGGCGGCCCTACCAGGCCGGGGCCTTTGACCGCGTGCCCTGCGTGTGCCTGCGCATTCCCACGGGCGGGGGCAAGACGGTGCTGGCCGCGCACGCCGTGCCGCTGTTGGCGCGCGACTGGGCGGCGGTGGATGCGCCCGTGGCGCTGTGGCTGGTGCCCAGCGACGCCATTCGCCAGCAGACGCTTAAAAGCCTGCAAACCCCCGGCCACCCCTACCGCGCGGCGCTGGTGGAGGCCTATGGCGAGGGCCTGCAGGTCTGCACCCTGGACGATGTGGCCCAGATAGCCCCGCCCGACTGGGGGCGCCGCGCCGTGGTGGTGGTGGCCACCATCCAGAGCTTTCGCGTGGAAGACACCGGCCAGCGCAACGTGTACAGCTTCTCCGAGGCCTTCGAGCGCCACTTCAAGGCCCTGGACGAGCGCGCCCTGGCGCCGCTGCACGCGCTGCCCGACGCGCTGGTCACGCCCGAGGACGCAGAGCGCGATGCCACCGGCGTGCTGGCTGGGTTCGTGGGCCAGCCGCGCTGGAGCCTGGCCAACTGGCTGGCGCTGCACGCGCCCATCGTCATCGTGGACGAGGCGCACAGCAGCAAGACGGACAAGAGCTTTGCGGCGCTCAAGCGTCTGCAGCCGAGCTTCATCCTGGAGCTGACGGCCACGCCCCTGCCCGCGCAGACCAACGTGCTCTACCACGTGAGCGCGCAGCAGCTCGCCGCCGAGGACATGATCAAGCTGCCCATCGTGCTGGCCGAGCACCGCGAGGGCTGGCCCGCCGCCGTGCTGGCCGCCGTGCAGACGCAGCGCCAGCTGGAGGCCGAGGCGCTCAAGGACGAGGCCGCCGGCGCGGGTTACGTGCGCCCCATCGTGCTGTTCCAGGCGCAAAACGCGGGCGAGGAGATGCCGCCCGAGAAGCTGCGCGACTACCTGGTGGATGAACTCAAGCTGCCCGCCAACCAGATCGTGGTGGCCACGGGCAAGGAGCGCGGGCTGGACGACATCCACCTGGCCGCGCGCGACTGCCCGGTGCGCTACGTGGTTACCGTGCAGGCGCTGCGCGAGGGCTGGGACTGCCCCTTCGCCTACGTGCTGTGCAGCCTGCAAAAACTCAGCAGCGCCACGGCGGTGGAGCAGCTCCTGGGCCGGGTGCTGCGCATGCCCTACGCGCGGCGGCGCGGGCGCGCCAGCCTGAACCACGCCTACGCCCATGTGTGCGCGGCCGAGTTCTCGCAGGCGGCGCACGCGCTGACCGACCGCCTGATCGAGCACATGGGCTTCGAGGCGCTGGACGTGGCCAGCATGATTGCCCCGCCTAGCAGCCTGCCGCTGTGGGAGGGTTTGGAGTCAAATCAGGCGCTAGCGCCCGTCCAGCAAGCGCCAATAGCTACGATTTTCAATAGCATCGTGCCGACACCCGAACTGCTGGCGCAGCCCGGCGTGCAGTTGCGCCAGCAGGCAGATGTCACGCAGCTGGTCGTGCTGGGCCATATAGGCCCGCAAACCGAAGCCTTGCTGCTGGCCCAGGTGCGCGGCGCGAAGAAGCAGGAGCAGCTGCGCCAGCAGGTGGCGCAGCACAACGCGCTGGAGGCCGCCCAGGCCGCGCCCGCCACCCACGGCCTGCCGTTTGCGCCTCTGCCGCGACTGGCCTACCGCAGCCACGCTCAGGCCCCGCTGTGGCCGCTGGAGCGCGAGGCCGTGCTGGAGGCGGTAGAGGTCGATTGGCTCTCCCCCGCAGCCGTGCAGCTGCCCAGCCAGCAGCGGGTGCAAGAGCCTGACTTGTTCGAGATCGGCATGGACGGCCAGCGCCTGACCATGCGCCTGGCCGACGGCGCGCAAATGCCCATGGACTGGCACACGAGCAGCATCGATGCCGACACCCTGGTCGGCTGGCTGGACCAGTCGCTGTTCAAGGCCCTGGCCGACCTGACCCAGGCCCAGCGCCGCGCCTGGCTGGCGGCGGTGGTCAATCACCAGCTGCACGCCTGCGGGGTGCCGCTGGTGGCGCTGGCGCAGGGGCGCTTTCGCCTGGCGCGGGCGCTGGAGCAGCATGCGGCCGAGTTGCGCCAAACGGCAGCGCAGCGCGCCTTCCGGCAAAAGGTGCTGGGCGAGGGCGACGCCGCAGGCGCCTGGCTGGTCGAGCCCGACTGGGCCCGGCCCCATGTGTTCGAGCCCGGCCGCTACCCCGCACCGGCGGCCACGCGCTATGGCGGGCGCTACCGCTTTGCCAGGCATTACTTTCCGGTGCTGGCGGATTTGAAGGACGGCGGCGAGGAATTTGCCTGCGCCCAGCTCATCGACCGCCACCCGCGCGTGCGCCACTGGGTGCGCAACCTCGACACGGCCCCCTGCGGTTTTGCCCTGCCCACCTCGCGCGGGCGCTTTTTTGCCGACTTCGTGGCCGAGCTGGTGGACGGGCGCGTGGCGCTGCTCGAATACAAGGGCGCGCATCTGCAAAGCGACCCCTACGAGCTGGAAAAGCGCCAGGTGGGCCAGCTGTGGGCGCGCGCCAGCGGCGGGCGGGCGCTGTTTGGCTGGCTGAGCAAAGACGGCCTGGCGCAGCAGCTGGACGCGGCGCTGGCATGAGTGCCCAGGCCCACGCCAGCGCCCCCCGCCCCCTGGACCTGGCCCTGCTCGCCAGCGTCTTCGTCATCGCCGCCTGCGGCCTGCTGTACGAGCTGGCGGCGGGCGCGCTGGCGTCCTACCTGCTGGGCGACTCCATCCTGCAGTTCTCCACCATCATCGGCACCTATCTGTTCGCCATGGGCGTGGGCTCCTGGCTGTCGCGCTATCTGGAGCGCCAGCTGCCCGCGCATTTTCTGCGCATAGAACTACTGGTAGCGCTGATTGGTGGGGCGCTGCCAGCTCTGCTGTTCATAGCAAACGCGTATCTACCGGGGGCGTTTCGCTGGCTGCTCTATGGCCTGGTGCTGGCGGTGGGCACGCTGGTCGGCCTGGAGATTCCGCTGGTCATGCGCATTCTGAAGCGCAACGTGGCCATGAAGGATCTGGTGAGCCAAGTGCTCACCTTCGACTATCTGGGGGCGCTCGCGGTGTCGCTGGCGTTTCCGCTCATTCTGGTGCCGCGCCTGGGGCTGATCCGCACGGGGCTGCTGTTCGGCCTGCTCAACGCCCTGGTGGCGCTGTGGGCGCTGTACCTGTTCTGGCATGAGCTGCGCCGGCGCGGTGCGTTTGTGGCGGCCTGCGCGCTGGTGCTCACGCTGCTGCTCGCGGGCCTGTGGGGGGCGGACCGCATCACCACGCTGGCCGAGGACCGCTTCTACCAGGACCGCATCGTGCTCACCGAGAGCACGCCCTACCAGCGCATCGTCGTCACCCAGGGGCGCGCGGGCCAGCGGCTGTATTTGAACGGCAACCTGCAGTTTGCCGAGAGCGACGAGTACCGCTACCACGAGGCCCTGGTCCACCCGGCCATGGCCGCGCATGGCGCGCCCAAAAGGGTGGCGGTGCTGGGCGGCGGCGACGGCATGGCGGTGCGCGAGATCCTCAAATACCCCGCGGTGGAATCGGTCACGCTGGTGGAGCTGGACCCGGCCATGACGCGGCTGTTTGCCGAGGATGCGCGGCTGCGGCGCCTGAACGCCGACGCGCTGCACGACCCCCGGGTGCGCGTGGTGAACCAGGACGCCTTCCAGTGGCTGCAGCAGGGCGAGGAGATGTTCGACGTGATCGTGGTGGACTTCCCCGACCCGACCAACTTCGCCGTCGGCAAGCTCTACACCAACAGCTTTTACGCGCTGCTCGAGCGGCGCCTGGCCGCGAGCGGCTACGCCGTCGTCCAGACCACCTCGCCGCTGATCGCGCGGCGCAGCTTCTGGACGGTGGTCGCGACCCTCGAATCCGTGGGCCTGGCCACTACGCCCTACCACGCCCATGTACCGAGTTTTGGCGAGTGGGGCTTCGTCATCGCCGGCCGCCGGCCCTGGCGTCTGCCCGATACGCTGCCCGCCGGGCTGCGCTTTCTGGACCTGCCGTCGCTGCCGCTGCTGATGCATTTCCCGGCCGACATGGCGCGTGTGCCGGCCGAGGTCAACCGCCTGTCCAACCAGGTGCTGGTGCACAGCTATGAGCGTGAGTGGGGCCATGTCTCGGGGCATTGAGGGCGTGGCTGCGGGCCTGCGCCGGCGCCATCTGCTGGCCGCCGCCGGCGCCTTGCCCCTGGCCGCCTGCCAGGGCGCTGCGCCGGACATTCCCGGCGGTTTCACCGGCATCGCCCTCGAGCGCGGCCACCAGTTGCGCGAGCGCCTGGCGCGCGGCGGCGCGGCGCTGCGGCCGGCCGTCACGCATCGCACCGGCGTGCTCATCGCGGGCGGCGGCGTGGCCGGGCTGGCGGCGGCGCGCGCGCTGCGCCTGGCAGGCCGGGACGACTTTGCGCTGCTGGAGCTGGAGGACCGGCCCGGCGGCAACAGCCGTGGCACGCGGCTTGAGGGCCTGGCCTGCCCCATGGGCGCGCATTACCTGCCCGTGCCGGGCGACGATGCGCCCGAGGTGCAGGACCTGCTTGAAGAATTGGAGCTGCGCCGGCGCGTGGCCGGGCGCTGGCAGTACGACGAGCGCCACCTGTGCCACAGCCCGCAGGAGCGGCTGTTCATCAGCGGCCAATGGCAGGAGGGGCTGCTGCCCGTGGCGGACGTGGGCCCGGCCACGCTGGCCCAGTACCGGCGCTTTGCCAAGCGCGTGGCCGAGCTCTCGCGCGCCGCGCGCTTTGCCATGCCGGCGCTCAAAACATGGGTATCAAACAGGCCTCAGGCGCCCGTCCATCAAGCGCTGGACGCTATCACTTTTGCTAGCTGGCTGGCGCAGGAGGGGTTCGATGACGCGCATCTGCGCTGGTATCTGGACTACTGCTGCCGCGACGACTACGGCGCGGGCTGCGCGCGCGTGTCGGCCTGGGCCGGCATTCACTACTTTGCCAGCCGCCATGGCTTTCATGCGCCGGGCGATGCGGTGGATGATGCGGCGGACGAGGCCGGGCGCGAGGCCGTGCTCACCTGGGCCGAGGGCAACGGCTGGCTCACGGAGCGCCTGGCCGCGCCGCTGGGCGCGCGCCTGCACGCGGGCGTGAGCGTGCTGCGCATCGCCGAGGCTCGCCACGGCGTCGAGGTCGACGCCTACCGCCATGGCGCCGACCGCGTGGAGCGCTGGCAGGCCGCGCGCTGCGTGGTCGCGCTGCCGCTCTACATCGCCGCACGCGTGGTCCAGCCCGCGCCGGACTTTCTGCTGCAGGCCGCGCGCCGGCTGCAGTGGGCGCCCTGGCTGGTGGCCAACATCCACCTCGATGGTCCGCTGCAGGACCGCGCGGGCGCCGCACCCGCCTGGGACAACGTGCTATACCAGGACGCCAACCCCGGCGGCCTGGGCTATGTGGACGCGGGCCACCAGCGCCTGAACCTGGGCGCGCAGCTCGCCGGCCCCAGGGTGCTGACCTACTACCAGGCGCTGGGTGACTTGGCCGGCGCCCGTCGGCTGCTGCAGGAGCGCCCCTGGACGCACTGGCGCGACGCCATCCTGGCCACGCTTGCCGCCGCCCACCCCGACATCCACGCGCGCGCCACGCGCATGGAGATCACGCGCTACGGCCACGCCATGGCCATGCCGCTGCCGGGGCTGCAGGGTTTCTTGAGTCAAATCGGCATCCAGCCCTTGCAGGACAAGCGTGCACAGCTATTGAATGGCGAGCGCGTCGCGATGGCGCCCACGCCGGCCACGGCGCGCCTGGCGTTTGCCCATGCGGACTGGTCGGGCTACTCGGTTTTCGAGGAGGCGTTCACGCGCGGGATGGGGGCGGGACAGCTGGCGTACCGTTAGGGGACCGTCAAAAACGATAGGTGACGCCAACGTTCGCGCCCCAGTGTCGCTGTTCCGAGCGCGGTTGCAGGGCGGTACCGGAGGGAGTTCCGTTACGCGTCAGCGTTCGGGCGTTGCCGGCGTTGATTTGTTCGTAGCGATAGGTCAGATCGCCACGCCACGACCAGCCGGGTTGATCTGTTGCTGCTCCACCCTCGAGTGCGACGGCAAGCGCAAGCATGTGGCTGCGTCCTAAGGACAGGGTTGCAGGATCAAAGCGCGGTAGGTCGATCTTGACTCGGCCACGAGGCCCGCCGCCGAGCCAGATGGATGCGGTAAGGCGCGCATCGGGGGTTAGGGCGGTCTGGAAGCGAGCCCCGATCGCGGCCTGGAAGTACCGAAAGCGCTCCGGGTAGCCCAACACATTGCCCTGGCCCGCGATGTCGCGCGCGATTGCCGTGTATGTCAATAGCGGGCCAGTAGACCAGCCTGCATGCAGTGGCAGCCAAGCCTGCAGCGAAAGGCGCTGCGCTTGCAGGCTGCTATGGCTCTGAAACGGGGTGTGGGTATTCGTCCAACCATCGTAGTCGCGCTGCCCCCGCGCGAGCGTCCATTGCGCCAACCAGTCCATGTCGGCGCAGGTACCGCTCGTTTGCAGTCCGGCCATGCGCAAGGTACCCCGCTCGCGTACCAGGACGCGGCTCGAGGCATCCCTCTCGGTCCAGTGGCTGCGCTCGACACCCGCCACGGCCCCAAGGTTTGGCGTCGTGCAGGTGGCCGAATGGGCAAGGTCCGGCTGGAGGGCGGCGCAGGCGAGGCCGGCGAGGCTGGCAGTCGCCAGCCAGTGCCTTGCGCATCCCGCATGGGCGCGGGATGACGCCAGCAGCTTGCTCAAAGCACTTCGCTCCAGGACATGGGGGTCGCCTTCTCATAGGCGCCGTCGCCATCGGCATCGAGTTCAATCTTCACGGAAGTGGTGTCGATGGCCGTGACGCGCACCTTTGCACCGGCGGCTCCCGAGATGACAGCGGAGCCACTGGCAGGGTTGGGTTGGGCGTGTGTGCGCCGGAATGGGGTGGTGGTTGCGATGGTCACCGACTTGGAGTCCAGAGCCGAGCTCAGCAGCATGCCCTGGACGGAAGTGACGTACCCCGAAGCATCTGCATCCAGCGATGCCTCATAGTCCCTCAGCGTCTCCGTGGTGGTGCTGCCGCCGTAGGTGCTGGTGAGCGTAAAGCTGGGGGTGGCGAGTGCCACCGAGTGCGCGTTGTAGCTCTTGATGGAGATTGTCAAGTCAAGGCTGCCATCGCCGGTATGGGTGGCCTGCGCCGATTGTGCCGACAGGGCGCTGAACTCCAGGGCTGCCTTCATGGAGAAGGGGTAGGACTCCGGATTGCCCTGGACGCTCTGCACCGTCAGCTTCAGGCGTCCGTTCAGCTTTGCGTCTTCATAGGTGCAATTGTTGGCGGTCACCGTTACGGAGTCGCCGGCATCGGCCTCGTCGTTGCCGTTGCGATCATCCAGCGACAGCGTGAGCGTGCCGCCGCCAGGGCAATTTTCCGTGTCGGTTTGCACGACGCCCACGGCTTGGGCGGACGTCTGTGCAAACCAGGCGGGAACGTGACTCATTTGCTCACGCGCGAAGCGCATCAACAGCTGCGGGTCACTGACTTGCGCCCCGGTGACAAGACTGGCCGAGTCGAGCAGGAATGCATTCGATGACAGGGTCTTCTGTGCCACTGCTACATAGTTTTCTGTAGTCAGTGTCGCCGGCGCCGCACTGGGCGAAATGTTGATATCGGCACTATCGCCACCACCACCGCCACCACAAGCGGTCAGGACGACAGCAGAAGCCAACAAAGCGAGCGACGAACGCATACCCAAAACTCCCTCTCAGTTAACAATATACAAAATCATACATTGTGTAACTTATTGTTTTCTTACAAGGGCTTGATGTTGGCTTGTCCACTGGTATCGGCATGTTTGACATGTGCGACGCTGGCATGGACGCAGTTGCGCCCGGCGCGCTTGGCCGCGTAGAGCCGCATGTCGGCCTCGTGCAGCAGCCGCTGGGCGCTGACATCGCTGGCCGGCAGGGCGGTGGCCACGCCGACGCTCACCGTCAGGGATCTCTGCCCCGCGAGGGCGTTGGGCAGGCCGAGGCGTTCCACGCTGACCCGGATGCGCTCGGCCAGGGCCTGTGCCTGGGCGGCACCGGTGTCGGGAAGCAGGCAGACGAATTCCTCGCCTCCGTGGCGCGCGGCCAGGTCGGTGCAGCGCTGCAGCGTTTTCCTGAGCACCTGGGCAATGGCGCGCAGGTAGTCGTCACCCGTGGCGTGGCCGTAGTGGTCGTTCACGCTCTTGAAATGGTCCACGTCCACGAGCAACAGGCTCAGCGGCGTGCCCGAGCGCTGCTGGCGCACCAGCTCCTGTTGCAGCGTCTGGTCGAAGGCACGGCGGTTGGCCAGGCCCGTCAGCGCGTCGGACAGGCTCAGCTGCTGCAGCTCTTCGTTGGCCGCCTGCAGGGCCTGCTTCTGCCGCAGGATCTGGCGGTTGCTCGCTGCCAGCTGCAGCGCCATGCGCCGGTAGCGCACAAAGGCCAGTCCCAGTACCACGACCAGCAGCGCGGCGGCCGCACCGGCGGTGTTCAGCGCGGCGCGCTGGCTGCGCTCGGCCACGTAGCGCTCGACGAACTGGCGCTCGCCACGGGTATGGGCGGTGACGGAGGCCGAGATGTCCATGACGGCGAGGTAGCGGTCCATCAGCGCCACCAGGCGCTCATGCTGCGGCGAGGGGCTGAAGTAGAAGCGGTACTGGCGCGGATCGTCGCGCAGGGTGTGCACGACCTGCAGGTCAAAGTACTCGTGCGTGTAGCGCTTTTCCTCAAAGATGTCCTCGCTGTACACGGCCAGGTCCACCGCGCCCCGGCGCACGGCCTGGAACAGGCCGTCGCTGCTGGTCTGGTCGAACAGCGTGAGCCGCGACGGATCGACGACCGCCTGCACCCGCGGCACCAGGGCCACGCCCTTGACCATGCCCACGTAATAGGGCGCCAGGTCGTCCAGTCCGTGCACCGGAAAATGCCGCCCCTTGCGCGCGATGACGGCGTAGTAGCTGTCGTAGTAGGGCTGGGTGAACAGGCCGAGCCGGGCGCGCTCGCTCTGGTGGCTCAGCGGCAGGAACACATCGGCCTCGCCCTGCTGCACCTGACGCAGCTTGTCGGCCAGGCTCGTGTCGCGCGCGGACAGGATCTCGTAGCGCAGGCCCAGCTCCCGGGCGATGAAGCACCAGACATCGACGCCAATGCCGCTGAACGTCTGCTGTTCGGGCTCATAGCGCGCCATGGGCGGCGCATCCACGGCCAGCACGCGCAGCGGCGCCAGGGTGCGCACCTCGGCGCGCTCCTGGGCGCTCAGGCGCACGGGCTCGCGCAGCCGGATGTTGCGCGCGCCGTCGCAGGCCTGGGCAGGGGGCAGCGCGGCGCAGCACAGTGCCAGCCACAGTGCATGCCACGCCCTGCCCAGTCCATACCGTTGACGAGCCATCCGACCTCGCACGAATAGTCAAAAAACCTCTCATTTTCGCCGTGATTCGGTGCGAGCGGACGGGGAGGGGCGACCGGCACCACGGGACGCATGTGCTCCACGGGCGTCGCGCCGGGTTAAATTGCGTTCCTCACCCCAACCACCAGGATCCGCCTTGCTGCCCGCCCGGTTTCAAACCTCGCTGATTCACAGGCTGTTCCTGAGCATTTGGGGGCTGTTTCTGGTGTTGCTGCTGCTGCTGTCGCTGCTGGGCTATATGGCGCTGCGGCTGGCGACGGACAGCGTCACGCCCATGGTGCTCGAGCGCATGGTGCAGCTCAAGGCCCAGGTCAACGAGAGCCTGTTCCTGCAGGCCGAGACCAGCGTCCGGCGCCTGCGTGAGCAGCTGCTGCTGCGGCTCGAGCAGGTGGACCCCCTGCGCAGCGAGCAGCGCTTTCAGGCGCTGTTCGGCCGCAGTGAGGATGGGCTGTGGCGCGTGCGCCCCGAGCTCGTCGATACCGAGCTCGCTCCCACCCTGTACCTGCATGAGGACGCGCAGGGCCTGTCGGCGTCGGCGCGCCAGCGGGCCGTGGCCAGCTATGAGCTGCTGCGCGACCAGGGCCCGGCCATGGTGCCGCCGTTCTTCTCGGCCTACATGGACTTCGTCGAGGACGGCCTCATGGTCTATGCGCGCGGCATCGACTGGGGCGGCAATGCCGACGCCCAGGCCAGCAATGCCGACTACCCCACCATGCAGGGCGCCGATCCGCGGCGCAACCCCGAGCGCAAGGTGTTCTGGACGCCCGTGTACCTGGACGAGCAGGCGCACACCTGGATGGTGTCGGTCATCGCGCCGCTGGACTGGAAGGGGCACTGGGTGGGCACGCTGGGCCACGACGTGGCCATGGCCAGCCTGATCGACTCCGTGAAGGGCCGCAAGGCCGACCTGGGGCAGCAGCTCATTCTCGACGGCAAGGGCCACCTGATCGCGCATCCCGACTGGGGGGAGCGCATCACCGCGGCCCATGGTCAGCTGTCCATTGCCGAGCTGCGCGATCAGGTGCTCGACGAACTGCAGGAGCTGATGCAGAACTCGCCCGAGAGCAGCGGTGCGGGGCGCATTGCGGGCGGCCGGCAATGGGCCGCCTGGTCGCGCATCCGCGGCCCCGACTGGTACCAGGTGATCCTGCTGCCGCAGGAGCGCGTGGACCGCGAGCTGCGCCAGGGCCTGGCGGCCGTGGTCGGCGTGGGCTTTGTGGTGCTGGCACCGGCGCTGTGGTGGCTGCGCCGGCGCGTGCGCGTGCTGGTGGCCAAGCCCTTGCAGCGGCTGACGCAGGCCGTCGACGAGCTCGGGCGCGGGCAGGATCCGGCCCCCATCGGCCTGTCCGGCGAGCATGAGCTCGCACGCCTGGCCGCGGCCTTCGACACCATGGCCGCGGACCTGGCGCAGCAACGCAGCATGCAGGCCGCCCATGCTCGCGCGCTGGAGACGGAGGTCGACGGGCGCCGCCGCATCATGCAGCGCCTGCAGCAGGAGCGCGCGCGCCTGCTGGCATTGCTGGGCGCCATGCACCAGGGCATTCTGTTTGTCGACACCGAGCGGCAGGTCAGCTACTGCAACGCCACGTACCGCACGCTGTGGCGCCTGCCCGCGCCGCTGCAGATCGTGGGCCGTCCGCTCGACGATCTGCTGCAGGCCTCGCTGGGCCGGCTGGTGCTGGCCGAACGCCTGACCCAGTACCTGCAGCTGCAGGCCGGCCTGCCGGAGGCGGCGCCGCTGGAGCTGGTGCTCAAGGACGGGCGCACGCTGTTGCTTGCCATCCACCCCGTGCATGACAGCCAGGGCGGCCCCATGGGCTGGCTGTGGGTGTGCGAGGACGTGACCCAGCAGCGCGAGACGGCGCAGCAGCTCATCACCCTGGCCGAGCGCGACGCGCTCACGGGGCTGTTCAACCGGCGCCGCTTCGAGCAGGAGCTCGAGCGTTTCTTCCATGCATCGGCGCGTCCGTCCGGCGCGTCGGGCGAGCCGCACCAGGCCGCCGTGCTGTTCTTCGACCTCGACGACTTCAAGTACATCAACGACCGCTTCGGTCACGGAGCGGGCGACGCCGTGCTGCTGCGCGTGGCCGGCGCCGTCAAGGGCCTGGTGCGCGAGTCCGACGTGTTCAGCCGCCTGGGCGGCGACGAGTTCGCCATCTTCATGCCGCAGGCGACGCTGGACGGCGCCCAGCTGCTGGCCGAGCGCGTGGTGCAGACCGTGGCGCGCACGGCGCTGCACATCGAGGGGCAGAACCTGCGCCTGACCAGCAGCCTGGGCATCGCGCATTTCCCCACGCATGCCGACAGCGCGCAGGAGCTCGTGGCCCATGCCGACATCGCCATGTACCAGGCCAAGCACCTGGGCAAGAACCGCTTCAGCGTCTACCACCCGGACCGCGACATGGCCGAAACCATGGTCGCGCGCCTGGCCTGGAACGAGCGCATCGAGCGCGCCCTGGCCGGCGGCCTGCTGCGCCTGCACTGCCAGGGCGTGTACCACGCGCAGACGGGTGATCTCGCGCATCTGGAGGCGCTGGTGCGCATGGTCGACGAGCACGACCCCGCGCAGCTCATAGGCCCGGCGCAGTTCATCGCGCATGCCGAGAAGAGCGGCAAGATCCTCGACATCGACCGCTGGGTGCTGCGCGAGAGCATTCGCCTGCTGGCGGCGCACCCGGGCCTGTCGGCCATGGCGGTGAACATCTCCGGCCGCTCCATCGACGACCCCGAACTGCCGGGCTTCATCACGACCCAGCTGGCCGAGCAGGGCGTGGCGCCGCGGCGCCTGCTGCTGGAGCTGACCGAGACGGCGGCGGTGTCCGACATGGGCGACGCCCAGCGCTTCATCGACGCGCTGCAGCAGGCCGGCTGCACGCTGTGCCTGGACGACTTCGGCACCGGCTTCGCCTCGTTTGCCTACCTCAAGCATCTGCAGGCGCAGGTGCTCAAGATCGACGGCCTGTTCGTGCGCAACCTGCCGCGCGAACCCGACAACCAGGTCTTTGTCCGCTCCATCATTGAGGTGGCGCATGGCATGGGCAAGCAGGTTGTGGCCGAATGCGTCGAGGATGCGCAGACGCTCGCCCTGCTGCAGGGCCTTGGCGTGGACATGGTGCAGGGCTATCACCTGGACAGGCCCCAGGCGCAGCACCCCGCGCTGCACGGCCATGCTGTCGGACTATCTGGTTGATAAACATTATTGATTTGCGTAAATCAATAGTCAAAAACTACCATCAGGCATCCCTTCCCCCACTCACACAGGAGATCGCCATGACCGACCGCAACAGGCAATGCCCCGTCACCCACCTGACGACCGACTTCGGCGCCCCCGTGCCGACCAACCGTGACAGCCTGACCGCAGGCCCACGCGGCCCGCTGCTGGCGCAGGATGTGTGGCTCAACGAGAAGCTCGCCAACTTCGTGCGCGAGGTGATTCCCGAGCGGCGCATGCATGCCAAGGGCTCGGGCGCGTTCGGCACCTTCACGGTCACCAAGGACATCACACGCTACACGCGCGCCAAGATCTTTGAAAAGGTCGGCAAGAAGACCGAGATGTTCGCGCGCTTCACCACCGTGGCCGGCGAGCGCGGCGCGGCCGACGCCGAGCGCGACATCCGCGGCTTTGCCCTCAAGTTCTATACCGAGGAGGGCAACTGGGACATGGTGGGCAACAACACGCCGGTGTTTTTCATCCGCGACCCGCGCCAGTTCCCTGACCTGAACAAGGCCGTCAAGCGCGACCCGCGCACCAATATGCGCTCGGCCACGCACAACTGGGACTACTGGACGCTCTTGCCCGAGGCCCTGCACCAGATCACCATCGTCATGAGCGATCGCGGCATTCCGGCGAGCTACCGCCACATGCACGGCTTTGGCTCGCACACCTACAGCTTCTGGAATGCGGCGGGCGAGCGCTTCTGGGTCAAGTTCCACTTCAAGACGCAGCAGGGCATCAAGAACCTCACGGACGCCGAGGCCGAGGCCTTGATCGGCCGTGACCGCGAGAGCCACCAGCGCGACCTGTACGAGGCCATCGAGCGCGGCGACTTCCCCAAGTGGACCATGTATGTGCAGGTCATGCCCGAGCTCGACGCCGAGCGCGTGCCCTACCACCCGTTCGACCTGACCAAGATCTGGCCCCATGCCGACTACCCGCTCGTCGAGGTGGGCGAGTTCGAGCTCAACAAAAACCCCGAGAACTTCTTCGCCGACGTGGAGCAGTCCGCCTTTGCCCCCAGCAACCTGGTGCCCGGCATAGGCGTGAGCCCCGACCGCATGCTGCAGGCGCGCCTGACCAACTACGCCGACGCGCAGCGCTACCGCCTGGGCACCAACCACCACCAGATCCCGGTGAACGCAGCGCGCTGCCCCGTGCACAGCAACCACCGCGACGGCATGGGCCGGGTGGACGGCAACTACGGCGGCGCCCTGCACTACGAGCCCAACAGCTTTGGCCAGTGGCAGGCCCAGCCCCAGTTTGCCGAGCCGCCGCTGCGCCTTTCGGGCGATGCCCAGCACTTCCGCTTCCACGAGGACGACGCCAACTACTGGGAGCAGCCGCGCAAGCTCTTTCAGCTGATGACGGATGCGCAAAAACAGGCGCTGTTCGGCAACACCGCGCGCGCCATGGGCGACGCGCCCGAGTTCGTCAAGTTCCGCCACATCCGCAACTGCCACGCGGCCGACCCGGCCTACGCCGCCGGCGTGGCCCAGGCGCTGGGCCTGGATCTGCAAAAGGCCCTGGCCTCGCAGAAGGATGACCCCATGTTTGGCAACCCGCTGGTGGCGCTGCCCGTGTGACCATGGGGCGGGCAGGGGCGCGCGGGCCGCGGTGTATAACGGCCGCTTCCCGAGCACGACCCGTGCCGCACCGCCCCCACCGCAACATGTCCGCGCCCCAACCGCCCCAGTTCTTTCACGACCAGCACCAGGAGCTGGAGTCGCAGCTCCACGCCCATCTGCTGGATGTGGTCGGCGGCGACTTCGGCCAGGCGCTCACGCGCCTGCAGGGGTGGCGCACGGGCCTGGCGCGGCATATCGAGATCGAGAACACGCGGCTGCTGCCCCATGTGCCCGAGGGCGCGCGCTGGGCGGCGCGCGTGTACCTGCTCGAGCATGAGCGCATCACCCTGCTGTCCGAGGAATACGCGCTGCGCGTGCAGGCCGTCATTGCCCGGCCGCCGCGCGACGAGCAGGCACGCCGCCGCGCGGTGCTGATGCTGCTGGACGCGGCCCACGCGCTGCGCCATGTCATAGAGCACCACCACGAGCGTGAGGAAATGGCCCTGGCCCACGAGCTGCCGCTCGCGCTGCAAGAGGCCGCCTGGGCGCAGGCGTAAGGCGCTTGCGGCCCACGCCTCGATCAGTGGCGCAGGCGCGTGCCCTCGATGGCCCCGGTGGCGGCGTTCACGTAGAGCTTGACGCGCTGGCCCTGGGCGTTGCTGGCCTTGACCTCGTAGCGGCCATCGTCCCATTCGATCTCGCGGATGTCGCGGTAGCCCGCGGCCGCCACGCGGTCGTAGATGTCTCGCACCGTCAGCTGTGGTGCGGCCGGAGCGGAGACGGCCGCGGGCGCCTGCGGGGCGGCCGGTGCCTGGGCCTGGGCCACACCCCAGGTCAGGGCGATGGCGGTGGCGAGCAGGGCGAGAGGGCGGTGGATGCGGTGTTGCATGAGAAGACTCCTGTGGTTGACAGCCCGGCACGGCGCCGCGCTTGTGGGGCATTGTCAAAAAGCCACCATGAACCCATGCTGAAGGCCGCGTTCATCCCGCGTTCATCGCCACGCGCCTATAACGCCCACATATGAACATCGTCCTGCGCCTGTCGATTCCCCTGGCCCTGGCCCTTGGCGCCTGGGGTGTGGGTGGAGCCCTGCATGCGGGCGAGCATGAGGGCCGCGACCATGAGCTCGCGCGCCAGGCCCTGGAGCAGGGCCAGGTGCTGCCGCTGCGCCAGGTGCTCGACAAGGTGGAGCGCGAATACCAGGGCCAGGTGCTCAAGATCGAGTTCGAGCGCGAGGACGGCCGCTACATCTACGAAATCCGCCTGTTGCAAAGGGACGGCCGCATGGCCAAGCTGGAGGTGGACGCCGTCGATGGCCGCGTGCTCAAGATCAAGCGCAAGGGGGACTGATGCGGATTCTGGTGGTCGAGGACGAACCCACGCTGCGTGCGCAACTGGTGCAGGCCATCGCCGCGGCCGGCCACACGCTGGAGCAGGCGGGTGACGGCCAGCAGGCGCATTACCTCGGTGATGTGGAGGAGTTCGACGCCGTCGTGCTCGACCTGGGCCTGCCGCAGATCGACGGCCTGTCCGTGCTGCGCCGCTGGCGCGCGGCCGGGCGCAACATGCCCGTGCTCATCCTCACGGCGCGCGGCAGCTGGCAGGAGAAGGTCGCGGGCATGGACGCCGGCGCCGACGACTACCTGGCCAAGCCCTTTCACATGGAGGAGCTGCTCGCGCGCCTGCGCGCCCTGCTGCGCCGCCGTGGCGAGCATGCGAGCGCCGAATGGCATTGCGGCGCCATCACACTGGACACGCGCCAGGCGCGCGTCGCGGTCGGCGGCCAGCCGCTCGAGCTGACCAGCCACGAGTTCAAGCTGCTCGCGCTGCTCATGCAGAGAAAGGGCGAGGTGCTGTCGCGCACCGCGCTGTCCGAACACCTGTACCCGCAGGACAGCGAGCGCGACTCCAACACCATCGAGGTCTTCATCGGCCGCCTGCGCAAGAAGCTGCCGGAGGGCTGCATAGAGACCGTGCGCGGCCTGGGCTACCGCCTGGTTGAGATATAAAACAGGCTCCAGCGCTTGCGGGGCAAGTGCAAGCAGCTATTAATAATGAAGCAAACCGCCCAAGCCACCTTCCATGCCGACGGCTCGCTGCGCCTGCGCCTGCTCGCCGGCACGCTGGCCTGGGTGCTGCTGGCGCTGGCCGTCGCGTTCTGGGGGCTGCGCACGCTGTTCCAGGAGCACATCACGCAGCAGTTCGCGCGCCAGCTCGTGGCACAGCTCGACCAGCTGAGCGCGGCCGTGGACTGGGACGAGGCTAGCGCGCGCCTGCGGGTCGCCTCCCCGTCGGCCGACGCGCGGCTGGACCAGCCGCTGTCCGGCCTGTACTGGCAGATCGACCGCCTGGGCGCGGCGCCCCAGGCCGCGCTGGCGCGCTCGCGCTCGCTGTGGGACCGAACGCTTGAGCTGCCGCCCGCGCCGCAGCAGTACCCCGCCCAGGGCTGGGCCCTGCTGCACCTGACCGACGACCAGGGCCATGCGCTGCTGGCCGTCGCGCGCCCGCTGCAGCTGCCCGAGGAGGGCGCACCGCCGCTGCGCCTGGTCGTCGCCGGCGACGAGGCACTGATCGCCGAGCCGCTGCAGCGCTTCACCCACATGCTGCTGGCCGCCCTCGGCCTGCTCGCCCTGGGGCTGGTGCTGGCCGTGGCGCTGCAGCTGCGGCTGGCGCTGCGGCCGCTCGAGCGGCTGCGCCGGCAGCTGGCCGCCGTGCGCGACGGCAGCGCCCCGCAGCTGCCCGGCCCCTACCCGCGCGAGCTTCAGCCGCTGGTGCAGGAGTTCAACCATGTGCTGGCCGAGAACGCCGACATGGTGCGGCGCGCCCGCACCCAGGCCGGCAACCTCGCGCATGCCGTGCATACGCCGCTGTCCATACTCGCCAATGCCGCGGCGCAGGAGCAGGGGCCGCTGGGCGCGCTCGTGCGCGAGCAGGTCGCCAGCGCCCGCCGCCAGGTCGACTACCACCTGGCGCGCGCCCGCGCCGCCGCCGCCGTGCGCGCCACGGGCCTGGCCACGCCGGTGCTGGCGCCCGCGCGCGCGCTGCTGCGCACCATGGAGCACCTGCACGCCGCGCGCGCGCTGTCGTTCGAGCTCGCGCCGCAGGCGCAGGACCTGGCGTTTCGCGGCGAGGAGCAGGACCTGTACGAGCTGCTCGGCAACCTCGTCGACAACGCCGGCAAATGGGCGCGCACGCGCGTCGTGGTGGACGTGCAGCCCCATGCCGACCAGCTGTGCATCACGGTGGACGACGACGGCCCCGGCATACCCGAGGAAGAGCGCGAGCGCATGTTCGAGCGCGGCGTACAGCTCGACGAGCGCCGCCCCGGCGCCGGCCTGGGCCTGGACATCGTGCGCGCGCTGGTGGACAGCTACGGCGGCAGCGTGCAGGCCCGGCCATCACCGCTGGGCGGGGCGCAGCTGCGGCTGTGCCTGCCGCGGGCAGGGGATGTGTCGCCCTGAATCAGGAGCCTTACGCTGTGGCGGCTACAGAAGCCTGAGCCATTCCACCAGCGCGTCGATCTCCTGCGCATTCAACTCCAGGGCCTTGATGTGCGCCGACTTGGTTGGCACATACGGATCCTCTTGAGGGTCGCCCGTCACCACACCCATGCCGGCGTTATAGAGCCGCATCAGGCCGGGCAGGTCGGCGAACATGCCGTTGTGCATCCATGGTCCGGCATGGCTCACCCCACGCAGGCTGGGGGTGCGGAACTTGCCCAGATCGGCCTTGTCGCGCGTGGCCTCGAAGCGGCCCAGGTCCTGGTTGCGCCGGTTGTAGAAGGACAGTCCCAGGTCGTGAAACTCGTTGTCCGTCAGCAGCGGGCCGCTGTGGCAGTTCATGCAGCGCGCCTTGGTGCGAAACAGGTGCAGGCCCAGCAGCTGCTGGTCGCTGAGTCGCTGTGGATGGCCGGCGATCACCTCATCGGCCATGGTCTGTGGCGGGCGGACGGTGCGCACAAAGGTGGCAATGGCGTGCACCATCTCGTCCTCGCTCATCCGTTCATGCCCCCAGGCATCGCGGGCCAGCCTGCGGTAGCGCGGTTGAGCGTTCGCATGGCGCACCGCGGCGGCCAGGGTGTTGTTCATCTCGAAGGGGTTGGTGATCGAGCCCTTGGCCTGCTCCTCCAGCGAGGCCGCGCGCCCATCCCAGAACAGCTGTGAGGCAAACGGGGCGGCAAACAATGTCTGGGCGCGGCGCCGGCCCATGAGCCGGTCTTCGCCCACCGCCTGGGCGCGCCCGTCGGTGAAGGACTTGCCCGACTGGTGGCAGCTGGCGCAGGACACCCCGCCCTTGCGCGACAGGCCGACATCAAAGAACAGTGCCGTGCCCAGTTCCAGCCTGGCCCGCTCCTTCGCCGTTGCCGGGGGCTTCGCCTGTGGCACGGCAGACATTTCCGTCCATTGCTTGCCGGCATCGATGAGCGGCCTCGGCCATTGCGGTGGCTGGCCCTGGTAGCGCTGGCGCAGGCAGGCGGCATCCCAGCCGTCGGCCGTCCCGCATGCAAAGGCGCTGTTGTTGACGGGCTGCAGCAGGCGTCCAACGGCGCTGTCCGGCGCCCGGCTCTGGGCCAGCCTGGTCGTGGCGTTGGATTCAATGGAAGCGGTTTGCGCCATGGCGCCAGACAGGCCCAGCAGCATGGCGCAGGCCGCAACGGCACAGCGCACATGGTGGCCCAGTCTGTTGGCTGGACGGGTTTTCATCGCAGAGATTCTCGAGATGGCTGGGGGCGCTCGCCTGGCGAGGGCCCCGATGGCTGCAGAGTCAGAACTGGTAACCGGCGGTCAACCAGATTTCGCGGCCCGTCTGCCAGCGGGCGTTGTTGGCCGCGCCGGCCGTTGTCACAACCAGCGGAACACGTCTGTTGAGCACGTTGAGCATATCAAGGCTCAGGGTCACGCCCGGGGCCCAGTGCGGCTGGTAGGTCAACGCCATGTCCCAGGTCAGGTAGGAGGGCAGGCGCTGGCTGTTGTACTGCTCGACGCCCTTGATGGTGCCGGTGTAGCCGATGCCCGTTCGCGCGCCGTTCCAGTTCAGGCGATTGCCCCAGGTCACGCCAGCCTGCGCCCAACGGCCGTTGAGCGTGGCGCTGAGTCTGCGTGGCACGTAGAAGCCGCTGGCGGGCTTGTCCTTGCGCAGCATCTGTACGCCGTTGACGCTGATGATGTCGTCGGGCGCTTCTTCCTCGGACTCCCAACCCAGCGTGGTGTCGTGATTGCGCTTGACGCTTTGCCAGCTGAAGTCCACGCGCCCCGTCCATTGGGCCGCCGCGGCCTTCCAGGGCTTGAGCGTGCGCAGGCTGACGGTGGCCGTCTCGGCCTGGGCGGTCGCGCCATTGGCGTAGAAGTAACCGCTGCTGGCGCTGCCGCGCTGCGTCAGGCCGTTGCGGCTGGCGCGGCGAACATAGGACAAGCCTGCCTCCACATCGAAGCCGAGTTGCTGGCTGGCCGTGAATGCCCATTCGTCCGAGTGCGGGGTCTTGAGGCCGTCATACTGGTTGCGCTCAATGGTGCCGGGTGTGTTGACAAGCACGCCCTTCTGGATTTCATGGGTCACCAATGCACTCTTGCCCTGCTTGAGGGCGTACCCCAGCAGGTCCTGGCCAAAGTAGCGTGCCCAGCCAAGCCCGAGCAGCGTGCGGCCGTCGCCCAGTACGTCCCAGTCCAGCCGTGCACGCGGCGCGAGGTTGGTGTTGTTCAGGAAGTCGTCGCGCTCCAGGCGCGCCGAGGTCGTGAGCGCCCAGTTCCCCCATTGCATGGTGTCCGACAGAAAGAGGCCCAGGCTGTTGTAGTCCACCCCCACGGTACCGGCACGGTACAGGGTGCGCGTTGTCACCTTCTGCGAGCCATTCAATTGCAGGGTCTGGCTTGCGGCGCGGACATCCTGGGCACGCACAAAGCTGGCATCCGTGCTCAGGAGCTGTGCGCCGGCATAGATCCTGTGCTGCACATTGCCGGTCTGTACCGGATCCCAGTCCATGCGCAGCCTGGCCGTGTACTGGCGCTGCTCCAGTGATTCCGTACCAAAGCCGCCATAGGTGTAGGTCGACAGGCTTTTGTCGGCGAACAGCTGGGTCACGAACTCGTTGCCGCTCGATTCGCGGGAGGCATCGAGCTGATCGACACCCAGCGTTGCGGTCAGCTTGCCGCCGTCCAACTGCTGGTCCAGATCGAAGCCCAGGCCCATGGCCTTCTGGCGGTTGGTCCAGGAGGTATCGGCAAAGGTATTGGAGACGAGGTCTTCCTGGCGGTCCGAATACTTGAGCAGCAGGTTCGTGGATGTGCCCCCGCCCCAGCGGGTGTGCAGCTTGGCCATCAGGTTGTCCACCTGATCCGTGGAGTCACGCAGCTCCATCGAGGTGCTCTTGCCATTGGGTATGGCGGCCGATGGGTCCAGCACCTTGCTCTGGCGCTGAATCTCGGATTCACGGCGCGACAGCGACACCAGCACAGCGCTGTCCTCGCTCAGACGCAGGTCGCCGCTCATGCTGGTGAAATGCTTTTTCCAGACCGAGGAATAGCCGGGCAGGCCGTTGCGCCATTTCTCCAGATCCACATCGGGCTCTTGCTGCTGTGTGAGATTGGAGCTGTTGAAGCTGCGCTTGATGGAGAACCTGTTGCTGCCCGTGGGTGTCTTGATGCGCGCATCGACGACCCCGCCCTGGAACTGGCCGAACTCCACGGGTACGCGGCTGTCATACACGCGCACCTGGTCGAGCAGGTCGGTGTCGATGTTGTAGGCCTGGGCGAAGCCCGGCACACGCCCCACTTGCAGGCCCAGCTGGTTTTCCTGCGGGTTGATGGAGTTGGTGCCGCTGATGCCGTCGATCAGGTACTGGTTCTGGTAGGGGCTCTCGCCATGGATGGAAAACGACTCCGGCGCCAGCGAGCCACGGTTGCCGCTGTTGCTCATGCTCGGGTCCAGCCGCACCGCGGGGTTGGAGCTGATCAGCGAAGTCAGGTCGCGGTTGCCCTCGGGCGTGGCATCCATCTCCTCGCGGTCATAGACGCGGGCCTCGACGCGTTCTGCCGTGACCTGAACGGAGGGCAGCTCGCTGGTAGCGATGGCTTCAAGGTTTCCGGCCGCATGGGCCGATGACTGGGCGGCCAACAGGCCGGCCGCGGTGCAGGCCAGCATGGAGGTTCTGATGGGAAAGCCGTGTGCGGTGGAGGATGGACGTGTGTGAGCGGGGGAGGACGACATGATGAAAGCGCGGATGTGCATGCGCGCTTGAGTGTGCTAATGCGAATCAGTCGTATTTTAGTGTGACGCCTTCGTTTGGATGCGCAAGATTGAGGGGCGACATGGCGATGGGGCACTGCCAGGGACTCTGGGAGCCGTCCCCCTGTCACTGCTGCGTCACACGCGCCGGGCAAGCTCGACGCTTTGTTTCAGCCTTCTTTGACATTCATGCACAAGTCTTTTCTGCGGCAGCTTGGACTGCCCGTTGTGACCGTTCTTGCCGTGACCGCCGCCGCCTGGTCGCTGCCCGCGTCGGCGCAGACCGAACATCCGGCAGAGCTTGCCGGCCATGCCGTCATGCCCGCGCTCAGCCTGATCCAGGCGCCCGCCGATGCGCCGGCCGACGCGCGCCGCGCCGGCAAGTTCACCACCGGCCAGCGTGTGGAGACCGTGGGCAGCGTGCCGGGCCTGTCGGGCGGGCGCCCCACGGGCATTGGTCTGCCGCTCGACGGCCAGCCGCTGCAGGGCCATTCGGGCATCAAGCGCATGGCCGACGGCAGCTTCTGGATCCTGACGGACAACGGCGCCGGCGCCAAGGCCAATTCGCCCGACTTTCTGCTGCACCTGAGCCAGTACCAGGTGGACTTCAAGGACGGCAAGTTCCATCGCCAGCAGACCGTGTTCCTGCACGACCCGGACAAGAAGGTGCCGTTTCGCATCGTCCACGAGGGCACGGACAAGCGCTACCTGACGGGCGCCGACTTCGACCCCGAGAGCTTTCAGTTTGCCGGTGGCTCGCTGTGGATTGGTGACGAGTTCGGCCCCTTCCTGATCCAGGCCGACCTGAACGGCAAGGTGCTGGCCGTGTTCGAGACCCAGGTGGATGGCAAGAGCGTGCGCTCGCCCGACCACCCGGCCCTGACCACGCCCGGCGCGCCCGACGCGAAGATGGCCGCCTTCCAGGCCAAGCGCTCCAAGGGCTACGAGGGCATGGCCGCGAGCCGTGACGGCAAGTACCTGTACCCGCTGCTCGAGGGCGCGCTGTGGGACGACAAGGCCCAGGCCTACGAGAGCCTGAACGGCAAGCCCTATCTGCGCGTGCTCGAATTCGACGTGCAGGCGCAGAAGTGGACCGGCCGGCACTGGAAGTACCCGCTGGAGGCGGGCCACCACGCGATTGGCGACTTCAACATGATCGACGCAAGCACCGGTCTCATCATCGAGCGCGACAACGGCGAGGGCACGGCCGACCGCGCCTGCCCCGCGGGCGAAAAGCGCGCCGACTGCTTCCACGACCTGGCCAAGTTCAAGCGCGTCTACAAGGTGGAGCTGTCGGACGCCAACGCGGGCGGTGCGGTGCGCAAGATTGCCTACATCGACCTGATGAAGATCCAGGATCCGCGCAAACTCGCACGCAAGCCGCTTACAGATGGCGTGCTCACCTTCCCGTTCTTCACCATCGAGAACGTGGACGTGGTCGACGGCGAGCACATCGTCGTCGGCAACGACAACAACCTGCCGTTCAGCAGCAGCCGCGACCCGCAGCGCGCCGACGACAACGAACTGGTGCTGCTGCGCGTGCCGGGTCTGCTGGGCGCAAAGTAGACCCGCCGCAGGTGTGGGCGCTCAGCGCGTGAGCGGCAGCGCCACCCCCATGGCGGCAAACGCGCCGCCGCAGGCGCGGTTGAAGCGCCGGCCCAGGCGCTTGAGCCAGGGGCGGACGCGGTGCGCCAGGCGCGCGAGCAGGTATTCCACCAGACATTCGATGGCGCAGAACGTGCCCGCCATGATGGCGAACTGCAGCCACAGGTTGCGCGCCGGGTCCAGAAACTGCGGCAGAAACGCGCCGTAGAACAGCAGCGCCTTGGGGTTGGAGACGGCGGCCAGCAGGCCTTGGCGGAACATCATGGCGCGGTGCGTGGCGTGGGCTGTCTCTGCAGTCGCTTCGAGCTGCAGCGGCGGCGCGCGCCACAGCTGCACGCCCAGCCACACCAGATAGGCCCCGCCCACCCACTTGAGCACGAAGAGCGCATGGGCCGACGCCTGCAGCAGCGCGCCAATGCCCACCATGGACAGCGCGATCACGCAGACAAAACCCAGCGCCCCGCCGGCGATGGTGTAGACGGCCCGCCCGTGGCCGTGCAGCGCGCCATGGGTGAGCGCCAGCAGGCTGTTGGGCCCGGGTGTGAGCGACAGGCCCAGCGCGGCCACGAGATACAGCAGCCAGGTGTGCAATGCCATGGGTGATGTCCTTGGGATGGGTGGTGCGCCATCGTAAGACAGGTGGCCGGTGCGCTGACTTCTGGGCCGCGCCGGCTTCACGGCGGTGGCAATGCCCGCGCCTCACAGCCTCTCAGGCCACCAGGCTGCCCCCATTGACCGGCAGCACCTGGCCGTTGACCCACTCGGCCTCGGTCGAGGCCAGATAGGTCACGGCCGCGCCCACGTCCTGGGGCGAACCGGCGCGGCCCACGGAGGTGCCTTTCCTGGCGATCTTCTCCGAGCCCTCCCAGTTGTTCATGGTGCCCAGTGACAGCGCATTGGCCGTCACGCCGTGTGGGCCGACCTCGCCCGAAAGGTTGCGAATGAAGCCGATGGCCGCCGCCTTGGCCGCGCCATAGGCGCACAGGCCCATGCCCGTGGCCGTGCGCGCGGCGTCGGAATTGATGGCCACGATGCGGCCCCAGCCCTTGTCCTGCATGGCCGGCAGCAAGGCCTGGCAGGCGTGCATCAGCCCGTGCAGATTGAGCTGCAGCCAGGCGTTCCACTCCGACTCGGGTGACTGCAGAAACGGCGTATAGCCCCAGCCCTGGGCCGGGATGCCGGCGTTGTGCACAAAGATGTCGGGGCTGCCGACCTCCGCCCGGATGCGCTCGGCCATGGCAAAGATGGCCGCACGATCGGTCAGGTCCGCCGCCTGGGCCGAGGCCTTGAGGCCCCTCTCCTGCAACTGGCGCGCCGCGCTCTCGGCGCGGTCGGCGAAAAAGTCGTTCACCACCACATGCGCGCCCTGCGTCGCCAGCGCCTGCGCAACGCCAAAGCCCATGCCGCGCCCTGCGCCGCTGACCAGCGCCACCTTGCCATCCAGCCTGAACATTGCTGCCATCTCCTTTGTCTTGTTGAGGGTTCAAAGATCCGCAGTGTTGGCCGTTCTGGTGCGCGCCACATACCCCAAACGGACGGGTGTGATGGGTGGGACCGGAGCGCTTTGTGGCGCCCCGGCTGGCACAATCCCAGGCCTTTGCATCACCCACATCCAGCAGCCATGTTCACAGGCATCGTCCAGGCCACGGCGCGCATCGCCGCCATCGAGGATCGCGCAGGCCTGCGCACCTTCACGCTCGAGTTTCCGCAGGGCTTTTGCCAGGACCTGGCCATTGGCGCCAGCGTTGCCACCGACGGCGTGTGCCTGACGGTGACCGAGATCGTCTCGCCCACCCAGGCGCGCTTCGACGTCATGCTGCAAAGCCTCAACATCACCACGCTGGGCCGCTACCCGGTGGGCCAGCGCGTGAACGTGGAGCGCGCGGCCAAGGAGGGCGCGGAGATCGGCGGCCACCCGCTGTCGGGCCATGTGGACTTCACGGGCCGGCTGGCCGAGCGGCGCGAGCTCGAGAACAACCTGGTCTGGCGCGTGGCCGTGCCCGAGGCCTTTCGGCGCTATGTCTTTGCCAAGGGCTACATCGCCATCCATGGCGCGAGCCTCACAGTGGCCGAGGTCAATCGCGCCGAGGGCTGGTTCGAGGTCTGGCTCATCCCCGAGACGCGCCGCGCCACGGTGTTCGAGGAGGTGGCCGTGGGCGATCTGCTCAACATCGAGATCGAGCGCAGCACCCAGGTGGTGGTGGATACGGTGCGCGAGGCCGTGCACGAGAGCCTAGGGCGCCTCACGCCCGTGCTCGAGGGCCTGCTCAAGGAAAAGGGCCTGTCGCTCGACGACTACCTGCCGCGCCCCGAGCTGCCGCGATGACGCCGCGGCCCTTGCTGGCGGCCGATCTGCCCGGCCTGCTGGCCGTGCAGCGCGCCTGCTATGGCGACGGCTTGATTGAGAGCGCCGAGGTCTATGCGCGCCGGCTGGCCAGCCCCGCCAACTGCTCGCTGGTGCTGGTAGAGGACGGCCGCGTGCTGGCCTATCTGGCGGCCTACCACTCGGTTCTTGGCAAGGTCACGCCGCTGCACGGCGACTTCGAGGCCACGCCCGCGCCCGACACGCTCTACCTGCACGACATGGCCGTACACCCCGCGCACGCGGGCCGGGGGCTGGCGCGGGCGCTGCTGGCGGCCCTGCGGGCCGACGCCACGGGCCTGCGCCACCAGGCGCTGGTGTCGGTGCAGGACTCGCAGGCCTACTGGCAGCGCCAGGGCTACGCCGTGCACCCGCTGCACGACGGTGCGCAGCGCGCGCGCCTGGCCAGCTATGGCGCGCAGGCCGTCTACATGAGTTGTGCACTATAAAAATAGAAGCTGTTAGCGCTTGCTGGACGGGCGTTAGAGGCTGATTTGTTGTTTGTTTTCAAAGACTGACACCAGGCTTTCAACCCCGGTGGTGATAATGCGCGCCATGCCAAACCGCTGGAAACCCAACGTCACCGTGGCCGCCGTCATCGAGCGCGAGGGGCGTTTTCTGTTCATCGAGGAAAACACCGCCGACGGGCTGCGGCTGAACAATCCCGCAGGCCACCTGGACCCGGGCGAGTCGCCCATAGACGCCTGCGTGCGCGAGGTGCTGGAGGAGACGGCGTATGACTTTGCGCCCCAGGCCCTGGTGGGCGTGTACCTGAACCGCTTCCGGCGCACGCGCACGGGCGACGACATCACCTATCTGCGCTTTACCTTCACCGGCACCGTGGGCGCGCACCACGCCTGGCGCCAGCTCGACGACGGCATCGTGCGCGCCGTGTGGCTCACGCCCGAGGAACTGCGCAACAGCAGCACGCGCCACCGCAGCCCGCTGGTGCTGCAGTCCATAGAGGACTACCTGGCCGGGCGGCGCGCGCCGCTGGAGCTGATCCACACCGACGCCAGCGTGCTGCAGGCGCCGCTGTAAGGGGCTGTATACCGCCCGGCCGGCGGGGGCTTGAGGGTGACCAAGCCAGCGCCCGCCCAGGCCAAAAATACAATCGACGCATGCAAGCGTCCTCCAAACACCGCGTCGTCGTGGGCCTGTCCGGCGGCGTGGACTCCGCCGTCACCGCCCATCTTCTCAAGCAACAGGGCCACGAGGTGGTCGGCATCTTCATGAAGAACTGGGAGGATGACGACGACAGCGAATACTGCTCGAGCCGCCAGGACTTTCTGGACGCGGCCAGCGTGGCCGACGTGCTCGGCATAGAGATCGAGCATGTGAACTTCGCCGTCGAGTACAAGGACCGCGTGTTCGCCGAGTTCCTGCGCGAATACCAGGCCGGGCGCACGCCCAACCCGGATGTGCTGTGTAACGCCGAGATCAAGTTCAAGGCCTTTCTCGACCATGCCATGCGCCTGGGCGCAGAAAAAATCGCCACCGGCCACTACGCGCGCGTGCGCCAGAACGCGGCCACGGGCCTGTTCGAACTGCTCAAGGGGCTGGACCCGTCCAAGGACCAGAGCTACTTTTTGCACCGCCTGAACCAGGCGCAGCTGTCCCGCACGCTGTTCCCCGTGGGTGAGCTGCACAAGACCGAGGTGCGCCGCATCGCGGCCGAGATTGGCCTGCCCAACGCGAAGAAGAAGGATTCGACCGGCATCTGCTTCATTGGCGAGCGGCCGTTCCGAGAGTTTCTGAACCGCTACATCAGCCACGCACCCGGCCCCATCCTGGACGATCGCGGGCGCAGGCTCGGGCGCCATGTGGGCCTGTCCTTCTACACCCTGGGCCAGCGCCAGGGGCTGGGCATCGGCGGCGTGAAGGAAAAGGGTGCGGCCCGGGGCGCGGGCGACCATGCGCCCTGGTTCGTGGCGCGCAAGGACCTGGAGCGCAACGCCCTCATCGTGGTGCAGGGCCATGACCACCCCTGGCTGCAGTCGCACCGCCTCACGGCGCAGGACGCGAGCTGGGTCGCCGGCCACCCGCCCGCGGCCGGCGCCTGCGCCGCCAAGACGCGCTACCGCCAGCAGGATGCGGCCTGCACCGTGCTGGACGCCGGGGCCGAGGCCTTCGGCCTGCAGTTCCCCGAGGCGCAATGGGCCGTGACGCCGGGGCAGAGCGCCGTGCTCTATGACGGCGAGGTGTGTCTGGGCGGTGGCGTGATTGCGACGGTGGACGGCTGACCCCGGGTCCGAACCCCCTGGGAGTTTCCCTAATAGGGCGGTCGCCACCCGCCCATCTTGCTATGACGTGAAATTGATTCAACGTCACACTTCGGATTTTTCACGCTCCCGCGTGGGCGTGTTTCCTACAGTCGGCCCCCGCACCGCGGAGGACCATTGTCGGCACCGCCGCCGCGTGTGACTTCATTTTCTTTCATACCAAGACAAACACAAGGGAGCACAGACATATGGTCTGGCAACAAATCTACGACCCGCTGGGCAACATGGTCCTGTCCACGGCGCTGGCCGCCATTCCGGTGGTGGTCATGCTGGCCGCGCTGGGTTTCTTTCACATCAAGGCGCATATCGCCGCCGGCATGGGCCTGATCGCGGCGCTGATCGTGGCCGTCTTCGTCTACGGCATGCCGGCCGACATGGCCGGGCGCGCGGCGCTGCTGGGCGGCTTCACGGGCCTGCTGCCGATCGGCTGGATCGTGCTCAACATCATCTTCCTGCACCAGCTGACCGAGCAGAACGGCAGCTTTGCCGTGCTGCAGGACTCGCTCTCGGGCATCACCGAGGACCGGCGCATCCAGCTCTTGCTCATCGCCTTCTGCTTCGGCGCCTTCTTCGAGGGCGCGGCGGGCTTTGGCACGCCCGTGGCGGTGACGGCGGCCATCCTCATCGGCCTGGGCTTCTCGCCGCTCGCGGCCTCGGGCCTGTCGCTGATCGCCAATACCGCGCCCGTGGCCTTTGGCGCCCTGGGCACGCCGGTGATCACGCTGGCCAAGGTGCATGGCTACGACCTCATGGAGGTCACGGCCATGATCGGGCGCCAGCTGCCGTTCTTCTCGCTGCTCGTGCCGTTCTGGCTCATCTGGGCGTTCGCCGGGCGCAAGGGCATGATGGAGATCTGGCCCGCCATCCTGGTGACGGGCGTGTCGTTTGCCATTCCGCAGTTCCTCGTGTCCAACTACATCGGGCCCGAGCTGGTGGACATCATTGCCGCCATCGTCTCCATGATCTGCCTGGTGGCGTTTCTGCGCGTGTGGAAGCCCAGGACGGTGTGGACCTCGGCCTCGCTGCGCCACCACGACGTGAGCGCGCACGAGGCCAAGCCGGCCAAGCCCGTCACGCGCCACAGCACCCAGGCCCTGGTGGCGGCCTGGACGCCCTGGGTCATCCTGTCGGTGTTCGTCTTCATCTGGGGTCTGCCCTCGGTCAAGGGCTGGCTCAACGGCATCTTTGCGCCCACCTTCCCGATGGAAGGCCTGCACCAGATGATCGAGAAGGTGCCGCCCGTCGTGCCCACGCCGCACAAGGAGGCCGCCGTCTACACGCTCAACCTGCTGTCGGCCACGGGCACCGGCATCCTGCTCGCGGCCATCGTGAGCGCCTTCGTCATGAAGTACAACCCCGTGGCCATCGTGCGCACTTTCTTCAAGACGCTGTGGCTGGTGAAGTACTCGCTTCTCACCATCGTGCTCATGCTCGCGCTGGGCACGCTCACGCGCTACTCGGGCACCGACACCACGCTGGGCCTGGCCTTCGCCAACACCGGCGTGCTCTACCCCTTCTTCGGCACGCTCATGGGCTGGCTGGGCGTGGCGCTCACGGGCTCGGATACGGCCTCCAACGTGCTGTTCGGCGGCATGCAGAAGGTGGCGGCCGAGCAGCTGCACCTCTCGCCCAACCTCATGGGCGCGGCCAACAGCTCGGGCGGCGTGATGGGCAAGATGATCGACGCCCAGTCCATCGTCGTGGCCTCCACCGCCACGCGCTGGTTCAATCACGAGGGCGACATCCTGCGCTACGTGTTCTTCCACTCCATCGCCCTGGCCTGCCTGGTGGGCCTGTACGTGACCATGCAGGCCTATGTCTGGCCGTTCACGCTCACGGTGGTGCATTGACCTGAGTGTTTTTGGCCTTCAGCGCTTGTCCATCAAGCGCTAGCAGCTATCACACAAATAGCAAACGGGCGCCCTGGGGCGCCCGTTGTCGTTGAAGCTTTGCGGAATCAGAACGGAATGTCGTCGTCCATGTCGTCAAAGCCCGATGCGGCGCGCGGCGGCTGGGCCACCGGGGCCGGAGCCGGGCGGGCAACAGGGGCGGGCGCGGGGCGCTGGGCGGGCGCTGCGCGGCGCGGGGCCTCGTAGCCGCCGCCATCGCCATAGCCGCCATCGTCATAGCCACCACCGGCGCCACCCTGGCCACCGCCCATGCCCTGGCGGCTGCCCAGCATCTGCATGGTGTCGGCGCGGATTTCGGTGGTGTAGCGTTCCTGGCCACTCTGGTCGGTCCACTTGCGCGTGCGCAGGCTGCCCTCCACGTACACCTGCGAGCCCTTGCGCAGGTACTGGCCCACGATCTCGGCCAGGCGGCCGTTGAAGACCACGCTGTGCCATTCGGTGGCTTCCTTGTTTTCGCCGGTGTTCTTGTCGCGCCAGCGGTCGGTGGTGGCGATGCGCACGTTGGCCACCTGGTCTCCGCTGGGGAAGGTGCGCATTTCGGGGTCGCGGCCGAGGTTGCCGACGAGAATGACTTTGTTGACGGATGCCATGCAATTTCCTTGTGCGTCAGCCCGGACGGCAGGGGAGGGTTTCCGGGCCAGATAGGTCGATTTACGCGGCCCCTGCGAGGCCGCAGGTGCGCAGCATAGCGATCTTGCGCGGCGCTGGCGCGCCGGGGGCAAAAAAATCAGTGCCCGCCGCGCGCGACGGGCTTGAGCGGCCAGGTCAGCACCAGCCACAGCAGGGCCAGCACGGCCGTGGCCGCAAACAGCCCGCCCGCGCCGGCCCATTTGGCCAGCGCCCCGCCCAGGGCGCCGCCGGCGAACAGGCCCAGCGACTGCAGCGTGTTGTAGGCGCCCAGGGCCGCGCCGCGCAGGCTGGCCGGCGCCATGCGCGAGACCAGGCTGGGCTGCGTGGCCTCGAGCATGTTGAAGCCGCAGAAGAACACGAACAGCAGCGCGCCCAGCAGCAGCACGCCGGGCGCCGCGCCGGCGGCCACCAGGCCGCCCAGGGCCGCCTGCACCAGCGCGATCAGGGCGATGGAGAGCAGCAGCGCCGCGCGCAGCCGGCCGCGCCGCTCCATGGCGAACAGGCCGCCCATGGCAATGACGGACAGCACCAGGGCCGGCAGGTAGACATGCCAGTGCAGATCCTTGGCCAGGCCCGCCTGCACCAGCATGGCGGGCACGGCCACCCACATGGCCATCTGAATGGTGTGCAGCGCGAACACGCCCAGGTTCAGGCGCAGCAGGTCGGCGTTGCGCCAGACATCGGCGGTGCGGCCGCGCGGCGCGTCGGCGTGGTGGCGCGTCTCGGGCGGCACCACCCACAGGATCAGCGCCACGCCCGCGAGCGCCAGCGCACAGGTCAGCAGGAACAGCCCCGACAGGCCGATGTACCCCGTCAGCCACGGCGCGAGCACCAGGGCGATGGCGAACATCAGGCCGATGCTGATGCCCACCAGCGCCATGGCCTTGGTGCGCACGCTGTCGCGCGTCTGGTCCGCCAGCAGCGCCGTGACGGCCGCCGACACCGCGCCCGCGCCCTGCAGCGCGCGCCCGACCAGCAGGCCCATGACCGAATCCGCCAGCGCCGCCACCAGGCTGCCCAGCGCAAACACCAGCAGGCCCAGGGCGATGACGCGCTTGCGACCGAAGCGGTCCGAGGCCATGCCCAGCGGCAGCTGGAAGAACGCCTGGGTCAGGCCATACATGCCCATGGCCAGGCCGACGAGCGCCGGGTCGTCGCCGCCGGCGTACTTGCGCGCCTCCAGCATGAACACCGGCAGCACCAGGAACAGCCCCAGCATGCGCATGGCAAAAATGGCCGCCAGGCCGAGGCTGGAGCGGCGCTCGTCCGCCGTCATGCGCGAGGCCGGAGCCGCGGCGGCGGGGGGGGATGTGGGCGTGGTGGTGTCCGACACGGGGGCAATCGGTTCTGGGGCAAAGATCGCATTGTGGCGCAGCGGCGGTTTCCCTGGCCCAGGCAGGCCCTCCGGCGGTAGCGGCGTCCCGGTGATTTCCATATGCGCTGTCCTATCATGGTGGGTTTTCTTCACCCTCCCCCGCGATGGCCGATACCGCCCCCCCTACCGCCGAAACACCCGCGCCGGACGCGGGCCGCCCGCTGGCCCAGGTGCTGCGCGGCGCCGGGCAGATCAGCATCCGCGGCGCGCGCACGCACAACCTCAAGAACATCGACCTGGACATACCGCGCAACCAGCTCGTGGTGATCACGGGGCTGTCGGGCTCGGGCAAGTCCAGCCTGGCCTTCGACACGCTGTACGCCGAGGGCCAGCGCCGCTATGTGGAGAGCCTGTCGAGCTATGCGCGGCAGTTCCTGGGCCGCCTGGACAAGCCCGACGTGGACCTGATCGAGGGCCTGTCGCCGGCCATTTCCATCGAGCAGAAGGCCACCAGCCACAACCCGCGCTCCACCGTGGGCACGGTGACCGAGATCCACGACTACCTGCGCCTCTTGTACGCGCGCGCCGGCACGCCGCATTGCCCCGAGCATGGCCTGCCGCTCGCGGCCCAGACCGTGAGCCAGATGGTGGACGCCGTGCTGGCCCTGCCCGAGGACACGCGCCTGATGCTGCTGGCCCCCGTGGCGCGCGCGAAGAAGGGCGAGTTCGTCGAGCTGTTCGAGCACATGCAGGCCCAGGGCTATGTGCGCTTTCGCGTCGATGGCCGCATCGTCGAGGCCGAGGACCTGCCCGAGCTCAAAAAGACCGAGAAGCACGACATCGATGTGGTGGTGGACCGCCTCAAGGTGCGCGCCGACGCCCAGCAGCGCCTGGCCGAGAGCGTCGAGGCCGTGCTGCGCATCGGCGGGGTCGAGGGCGCGGGCCGCGTGCTGGCGCTGGAGATGGACAGCGGGCGCGAGCATCTCTTTTCCGCCAAGTTCGCCTGTCCGGTGTGCAGCTACTCGCTGCCCGAGCTCGAGCCTCGGCTGTTCTCCTTCAACTCGCCCACGGGCGCCTGCCCGACCTGCGACGGCCTGGGCCAGCAGGAGCTGTTCGACGCGGCGCGCGTCGTGGGCTTCCCCAGCTTGAGCCTGGCCAGCGGCGCCATCAAGGGCTGGGACCGGCGCAACGGCTACTACTTCGCCATGCTCGAGAGCCTGGCGCGGCATTACGGCTTCGACGTCGAGACGCCCTTCGAGCAGCTGCCCGAGCGCGTGCGCCAGGCCGTGCTCTACGGCTCGGGCGAGGAGGAGATCGCCTTTGAGTACCTGCTCGACAGCGGGCCGAAGAAGGGCCAGCCCATCGTCAAGCACCACCCCTTCGAGGGCATATTGCCCAACATGGAGCGGCGCTGGCGCGAGACCGACTCCGCCGTGGTGCGCGAGGACCTCTCGCGCTACCGCCAGAGCCAGCCCTGCGCCGACTGCGCGGGCGCGCGCCTCAGGCCCGAGGCGCGCCATGTGCTGGTGGGCGAGGGCGACGCGGCCCGGCCCATCCAGGGCGTGAGCGCCATGACGCTGCAGGATGCCCAGGCCTGGTTCGGCGCACTGCGGCTCACGGGCGCCAAGGCCGAGATCGCCGACAAGATCGTGCGCGAGATCGCGGCGCGCTTAGGCTTTTTGAACGACGTGGGCCTGTCCTACCTGAGCCTGGCGCGCAGCGCCGAGACCCTGAGCGGCGGTGAGGCCCAGCGCATCCGCCTGGCGAGCCAGATCGGCAGCGGCCTCACGGGCGTGATGTACGTGCTCGACGAGCCCAGCATAGGCCTGCACCAGCGGGACAACGACCGCCTGATCGCCACGCTGACCAGGCTGCGCGACCTGGGCAACAGCGTCATCGTGGTCGAGCACGACGAGGACATGATCCGCGCCGCCGACCATTGCGTGGACATGGGCCCGGGCGCGGGCGTGCACGGCGGGCGCGTCATGGCCCAGGGCAGCTGCGCCGAGCTCTGCGCCAACCCGCAGTCGCTCACCGGCCAGTTTCTGAGTGGCGCGCGCAGCCTGGCCGTGCCCGCGCGGCGCACGCCCTGGCAGCCGGTGCTCGAGCAGGCCGCGCCGCCCGAGGACGGCAAGGCGCGCAAGTCGCGCTTTCCGCAGACCGCGGCCAGCCTGCGCAAGCAGGAGCGCCTGGCCGAGCACCGCGCCACGCAGGGGCGGCTGCAGGCGCTGCGCGTGCTCGGCGCCACGGGCAACAACCTGCAGGGCGTGAGCGTGGAATTTCCCGTGGGCCTGCTGACCTGCGTGACCGGCGTCTCCGGCTCGGGCAAGAGCACCCTGGTCAACGACACGCTGCACCGCGCCGCCGCGCGCCTGATCCACCGCGCCCACGAGGAACCCGCGCCGCACGAGGGCATCGAGGGCCTGGAGTATTTCGACAAGGTCATCAACGTGGACCAGTCGCCCATAGGCCGCACGCCGCGCAGCAACCCGGCCACCTACACCGGGCTGTTCACGCCGATCCGCGAGCTCATGGCCGAGACCAATACCGCCAAGGAGCGCGGCTACGGCCCCGGGCGCTTCTCGTTCAACGTCTCGCAGGCCGCGGGCGGCGGGCGCTGCGAGGCCTGCCAGGGCGACGGCGTGGTCAAGGTGGAGATGCACTTTCTGCCCGACGTCTACGTGCCCTGCGACGTCTGCCACGGCCAGCGCTACAACCGCGAGACGCTGCAGGTGCAGTGGAAGGGCAAGAACATCGCCGACATCCTGGAGCTCACCGTGGAGGACGCGCATGCCTTCTTCAAGGACGTTCCCGCGATCGCGCGCAAGCTGCAGACGCTGCTGGACGTGGGCCTGTCCTACATCCGCCTGGGCCAGAGCGCGACCACGCTCTCGGGCGGGGAGGCCCAGCGCGTGAAACTGGCGCAGGAACTCAGCCGCCGCGACACCGGCCGCACGCTCTACATCCTGGACGAGCCCACGACCGGCCTGCACTTTGCCGACATCGAGCTCTTGCTCAAGGTGCTGCTGCAGCTGCGCGACGCGGGCAACACCATCGTCGTCATCGAGCACAACCTCGACGTGATCAAGACCGCTGACTGGCTCATCGACATGGGCCCCGAGGGCGGCGCCGGCGGTGGCCAGGTCGTCGCCGTGGGCACGCCCGAGGAGGTGGCGGCGAACGAGGCCAGCCATACCGGGCGCTATCTGCGGCGGTATCTGTGACCTGCCCACGGCCTGCCGCCTCGGGCGGGGGCGGGAGCGAGAAGGGACATGGCCGTTCCGGGATAATCGCCGCACGGCACCTCACTGCGCGGTCGCGCCATTGCGCAATGACGGTGCCGAGATTCAAAGGTGCCTGCACAGGACCAGAGCGTCATCGACGCGCGGGTTGGCAGGTGAAACGGGAAGCAGGTGCGCGCCGCGATTCATGGGCGCAAGGCCTGCGCTGCCCCCGCAACGGTAGGTGAAGTCACGGGTTCTCTTGCTGATCGGTTCCATGGACCGGCCAGCGGCCACTGCGCCACAGACGGCGTGGGAAGGCGACGAACCGAGGCCGCGCATGGCACATGGCCCAGCGCAGGCGCTTCACAAGCCCGGAGACCGGCCTTGGGATCGCTTCGGACGCCGCGGGAGGGCGCAGTCCGGGTTGACGATCGGCTGATTGCCCAGGTGCTCAAACGCATGGCGAACGGCCCATCCATCCCAGGGAATGCGACGGAACGCGGCGGGTTTGTTGACCGTTTGTTGAGCATTGGGCCAGGGGCCTCGCGGGTGTGCGGGCCATGGTCCCGAGAAACCGCATGCATTTCCCCGTCCCCGAGCCGCCACCGCGCGTACGCGCCTGCGGCCTCCTTCTTGCCGTCTCCTTGCGCATATCGAACCCGGGCCGAATCCGCCGTGCGGCGCATTGGCGCGCGCCAGGGCGCGCGCAGTCATGCCGGCCCTGATGTTTTCCCCTTCGAGAGATTGATCCATGCACACCACCAAGATCCCCGCCACCATCGTTACCGGCTTTCTCGGCAGCGGCAAGACCACGCTGATGCGCCACATCCTCGAGCAGGCCCGGGGCCTGCGTGTGGCCGTCATCGTCAACGAGTTCGGCGAGCTCGGCATCGACGGCGACATCCTCAGGACCTGCGCCATCGGCTGCAGGGAGGAGGGCGGCGCCGACGCCCCCGAAGGCCGCATCTACGAGCTGGCCAACGGCTGCATGTGCTGCACCGTGCAGGAGGAGTTCTTCCCCGTGATGAAGGCCTTGGCCGAGCGCCGCCAGGACATCGACGTGCTGCTGATAGAGACCAGCGGCCTGGCCCTGCCCAAGCCCCTGGTGCAGGCCTTCCAGTGGCCCGAGATCGCCAGCGTGTTCACCGTGGACTCGGTCGTCACCGTGGTCGACACGCCCGCGGCCGCGGCCGGCCAGTTTGCCCACGACCCCCACGCCGTCGATGCGCAGCGCCGGGCCGACCCCAACCTCGACCACGAGGCCAGCCTGCACGAGCTGTTCGAGGACCAGCTCTCGGCCGCCGACCTGGTGGTGCTGTCCAAGGCCGATCTGGTCACGCCGCAGCAGCTGGCGCAGGTGCGCGCCCTGGTGGCCGAGGAGGTGCCCGCCGAGGTCAAGATGGTCGAGGCCGTGCAGGGCCAGGTGCCGCTCTCGGTGCTGCTGGGCCAGCAGCGCGCGGCCGAGGCCTCGATCAACGAGCGGCACAGCCACCACGACCACGAGGAGGACCACGAGCACGACGCGTTCGACTCGCTGTTCATCGACCTGGGCGCCGTGGACCGCGATCGGCTCATGCAGGCCCTGCACGCCATCGTGCAGGCGCATGCGGTGCTGCGCGTCAAGGGCTTTGCCGCGCTGCAGGGCAAGCGGATGCGCCTGCTGGTGCAGGGTGTGGGCCGGCGCTTCGACGCCTACTTCGACCGCGCCTGGCAGGACGGCGAGGCGCAGGCCACAAGGCTGGTGTTCATCGGCAAGGGCCTGGATGCCGCCGTGCTGCGCCAGGCGCTGCTGTCGGCAGAAGTTTAGGCAAAATCGGCCTCCAGCCCTTTGTGGGAAAGCGCGAACAGCTATTGTTTTTGAGTCATGCACCTGCTCAGTACCCGCCCCGGCGGCTTTGTCGAAGACGACAGCGTCGTCACCCGTCTGGACCAGACGCCCGCCGAGATGGTGGTGCTCAGCTCGGCCGACACCACCCTGTCGCTGCTCGCCGATGCCTACCGGCTGTGGCAGCAGGCCGAGGCGCCCGAGCCCGTGCCCACGCTGCGGCTGGCGAATCTGCTGCACCTGCGCCAGAGCGCATCGCTGGACCTGTACATCGACGAGGTGCTGCAGCACGCCAGGCTGGTCATCGTCGATCACCTGGGGGCCGAGTCGGCCTGGCCCTATGGCATCGACCAGCTGCGCAAACTGGCGCTGGCCCGCGGCCAGCAGCTGGCCATGTTCTCGGGCGACAGCCAGGAAGACCTGGACCTGCTGGCCAAGGGCACGCTCGCGCCCGAGCGCAGCCGCATGCTGTGGCAATACCTGCGCGCCGGCGGCCTGGCCAATGCGCGTGAGTTCCTGCGCATGGGCGCGGCCTGGGGGCTGGGCCGCGCGGTGCAGGGTGCGCCCGTGCGCGTGCTGCCGCCCGTGGCCGTGCATGTGCCCCTGGCCTGGGCCGGCGACATGCCGGGCCATCTGCCCGGAATCGACGACCTGCGCGCGCAGTGGCTGCCGGGGGCGCCCGTGGTCATGCTGGTGTTCTATCGCTCGCACCTGCTCGCGGCCAACACCGACGCCTTCGACGCCATGGCCGAGGCCCTGCGCGCGCGGGGCCTGAACCCGCTGCCGCTGGCGCTCGAATCGCTCAAGGATGGGCTGTGCCTGCAGACACTGCGCGCGCTGTGCGCGGCCCACGACGTGCAGCTCATCCTCAACACCACCGCGTTTGCCGCGCTGGGCGAGCATGCGCGCGCGGGCAGCGATGGCGACATCGACAGCCTGGCGGGCGACATCCCCGTGCTGCAGGTCATCGCCAGCGGCGCCAACCGCGACGACTGGCTGGCCGACACCCAGGGCCTGCGCCCGCGCGACATCGCCATGCAGGTCGTGCTGCCCGAGATGGACGGCCGCATCATGACGCGCGCCATCAGCTTCAAGGGCCTGGCGCACCGCTGCGCGCTGACGCAGACCGACATCGTGGCCTACCAGCCCGAGCCCGACCGCGTGCAATGGGTGGCCGAGCTCGCGCGGCGCTGGTGCCTGCTGCGCAGCAAGCCCGCGGCCGAGAAGCGCGCGGCGCTGGTGCTGGCCAACTACCCCGGCAGCGAGGCGCGCCTGGGCAGCGGCGTGGGGCTGGACACGCCCGCCTCCGTGCTGGCGCTGCTCGCCCAGCTCGAACGCGATGGCTGGCACCTGGGCGATGCGGCCGCGCGCCCGGCCGACGGCCAGGCCCTGATGGAGCGGCTGCAGCAGGGCATAGCCAACGACCCCGCCCAATGGCCGCTGCGCGCCGCCAGCCAGGGCTATGCGCTCGCGGCCTATCGCCAGCGCCTGGCGCAACTGCCCGAGGGCATGGCCGATGCCGTCACCGCCCGCTGGGGCGCGCCCGAGCAGGACCCCATGCTGCGCGAAGGCTGGTTCATGGTGGCCGGGCTGCAGCTGGGCCATGTCTTCATCGGCATACAGCCCGCGCGCGCGCTCGACGGCCGCAACGACTACGCCCAATACCACGACGCCGAGCTTGTGCCGCCGCACCACTATCTGGCCTTCTACTTCTGGCTGCGCGACGTGTTCGGCGTCGATGCCATGGTGCATGTGGGCAAGCACGGCAATCTGGAATGGCTGCCTGGCAAGAGCCTGGCGCTGTCGCAGCACTGCTGGCCCGACGCCATCCTCGGGCCGCTGCCCCATGTCTACCCCTTCATCGTCAACGACCCCGGCGAGGGCGCGCAGGCCAAGCGCCGCAGCCAGGCCGTCATCATCGACCACCTGATGCCGCCGCTGGCCCGCGCCGACAACCACGGCCCCATGCAGGAGCTCGAGCGCCTGGTCGACGAGTATTACGACGCGCTGCTGGTGGACCAGCGCCGCGCGGGCCTGCTGCGGCGCCAGATCCTCGACATGGCGCGTAGCCAGGACCTGCTGCGCGAGCTCGGCGTGGACGGCGCGCGCGCGCCGGACGAGCAGATCCTCGAGCGCATCGACGCCTATCTGTGCGAGCTCAAGGAAACCCAGATCCGCGACGGCCTGCATGTCTTCGGCCATTCGCCCGAGGGCGCGCAGCGCGACTCCACGCTGCTGGCGCTGGCGCGCTACCCGGCCGCGGGCGAGCAGGGCCTGCTCCACGCGCTGGCGGCCGACCTGCTGCCCGGCTGCGACTGGAACCCGCTGGACATGGACGCCGCCGAGCCCTGGACCGGCCCGCGCCCGCAGGTGCTGGCCCGGCTCGATGCCGGCGCCTGGCGCCATGGCGGCGACACGCGCGAGCGGCTGGAGCTGCTGGCGCTGCGCGTGCTGCAGCGCCCCGAGATGGCCGGCGACTGGCCTCGGACGCAGCATGTGTTGCGGCGCATAAGTGTGCAGATCGCCCCCGCGCTCGACGCCTGCGGCCGCGAGGAGCTGCGCCAGTTCTCGCGCGCGCTGCAGGGCCGCTTCGTGCCGCCCGGGCCCAGCGGCTCGCCCTCGCGCGGGCGCTGCGACACCCTGCCCACGGGGCGCAACTTCTACACCGTCGACACCCGCGCCATCCCCACGCAGACCGCCTGGGCGCTGGGTCAGCAGGCCGCGCAAAGGCTGCTCGAGCGCTATCTGCAGGAGCACGGCGAGTATCCGGCCGCCATCGGCATCTCCGTCTGGGGCACGGCCACCATGCGCACGGGCGGCGACGACATCGCCCAGGCCTTTGCGCTGATCGGCGTGCGCCCCAGGTGGGCGCCGGGCAGCCAGCGCGTGGTGGACTTCGAGGTCATCCCGCGCGTGGGCCTGCACCGTCCGCGGGTCGATGTGACGCTGCGCATCAGCGGCTTCTTTCGCGACGCATTCCCCGGCGTGGTGCAGATGTTCGACGCCGCCGTGCGCGCCGTGGCCGCGCAGGAAGAGGATGCCGAGGACAACCCCATCCGCGCGCGCGTGCTGCGTGACACCGCGCAATGGCGGCAGCAGGGCATGGACGAGGCCGAGGCGCAGGAGCAGGCGCTGTGGCGCGTGTTCGGCGCGCCCGCGGGCAGCTACGGCGCGAGCATGCACGAGCTGCTGCGCTCGGGCCAGTGGAGCGATGCCGGCGACTTCGCGCGCCACTATCTGCAATGGGGCGCGTTTGCCTACGGCCAGCAGGCCGACGGCGTGCCGGCGCGCCAGGCGCTGGAGCGGCGCCTGCAGGCATTGGACGTGGTGCTGCAGAACCAGGACAGCCGCGAGCACGACCTGCTCGACTCCAGCGAGTACTACCAGCACCAGGGCGGCATGGTGGCCGCCGTGCGCCACCTGGGCACACTTATCGGGAAGGCCGAGCCCGCCGTCTACCACGGCGACCATGGCAACCCGCAGTCGGCGAAGATCCGTTCGCTGGCCGAGGAGATCGGCCGCGTGGTGCGCGCGCGCGTGACCAACCCCAAGTGGATTGCGGGCGCCATGCGCCACGGCTACAAGGGCGCGTTCGAGATGGCGGCCACGGTGGACTATCTGTTCGGCTTCGACGCCACCACGCAGCTCGTGTCCGACACGCATTACGCGCTCGTGACCGAGGCCTATGTGCAGGACGAGGCCGTGCGCAGCTTCCTGCGCCAGCACAATCCGCAGGCGCTCGCCGACATCGTGGGCCGCCTGCTCGAAGCCATCGAGCGCGGCATGTGGGCGCAGCCCGGTGAGCTGCACGAGGCGCTGCTGGCCCAGATGCTGGCGCAGGAGGAATTCATGGAAGGACGGGTGCAGCGATGACACCGACATTCCCGCTATCGGCGATCCAGGGCCAGCCGCAGCTCGTGCAGGCGCTGCTGCTGGCCGCCACCGAGCCGGCGCTCGGCGGCGTGCTCATCCAGGGCCCGCGCGGCACGGCCAAGTCCACGGCGGCGCGCGCGCTGGCCGATGTGCTGGCGCCGGCGCCGTTCGTCACGCTGCCGCTGGGCGCGTCGCTCGAGCATGTGGTGGGCAGCCTGGACCTGTCGAAGGCGCTGGCCGGCGGCGAAGTGGCGTTTGCGCCCGGCATGCTGGCCAAGGCCCATGGCGGCGTGCTCTATGTCGACGAGATCAACCTGCTGCCCGACGCCATCGTCGATGTGCTGCTCGACGTGGCCGCCTCGGGCGTCAACCATGTGGAGCGCGACGGCATCTCGCACCGCCACGCGGCGCGCTTCGTGCTGATCGGCACCATGAACCCGGAGGAGGGCGTGCTGCGCCCGCAGCTGCTCGACCGCCTGGGCCTGTGCGTGCAGCTGGCCAACGCGCAGGATCCGCAGCTGCGCAGCGCCATCGTCAAGGCGCGGCTGCGCTATGAGCTCGACCCCGCGGGCTTTCTGCAGGCCCATGCGGCCGAGCAGGCGCGCCTGGCCGAGCGCCTGAGCCAGGCACGGGCACGCTGCGCCGACGCGCTCGCACTGCCCTGGAGCGACGCCGTGCACGATGCCGTGGCGCGCCAGTGCATCGCGGCGCATGTGGACGGCCTGCGCGCCGACCTGGTGATGCTGCGCGCCGCGCGCGCGCTCGCCGCCTGGGAGGGCAGCGCGGCCATCACCCCCGACCATGTGGCCCGCGTGGCGCCGCTGGTGTTGCTGCACCGCGCGGCGCAGGGCCTGCAGGAGCAGCGGGAGCCGCAGGGGCAGGGGCGGGAACAGCCCGACCATGCCACGCCCACTGCGCCCCAGGTAGCGCCTGTGTCCCCGTCATCCCACGATGGCGCGAAGGACGCGGGGCCGGGCAGCGCGGGCGCTGCCGCTGCCGCGCCGGAGCCCGGTGGCGACGGCCTGGAGCAGCCACCGGCCGGCTGGGGGCAGCCCCGGCACATGGCCGCCGCGCCGGTCTCTGCGCGAGAGGCCGACGCCCTGGCCCTTGTGGCGCTGGAGGCCCTGGCCGCAAAAAAAGCCCGCGCCCCCGGCCAGCCGCGCTAGCGCCCACGGCATACCGCCCCGGCCGGGGGCAGGCGGCGGCGCCCATGGGTGGCGCCGCACTCGCCAGCCATGCGCAGCCCGTGGGCCAGCGCCTGCCGGGCGCCGTGCTCGATTGGCCTGCCACGCTGCGCGCGGGGCGCCTGCGCCCGCTGGCACTCGAGCATCTGCGCTGGCGCCAGGGCCGGGGCCAGGCCCAGGCGCTGCATGTGTTTGTGCTCGACTGCTCGGCCTCCATGCTGGCCAGCGGCGCCTTTGCCCAGGCCAAGGGCCTGCTGCTGCAATGGCTGCGCTGGGCCTATCTGCAGCGCACGCCCGTGGCCCTGCTGTGCTTTGGCGCCGGCCAGGTGCAATGGCGCCTGCCGCCGCGGCGCGCGCCGCGCTGCAATGCCGCGCTGATCGAGCCCCTGCATGGCGGCGGCGGCACGCCGCTGGCGCAGGCCGTGCACGAGGCCTGGGCGCTGCTCGCCCGGCGCCCCGAGGAGCGCAGGATCCTGTGGCTGCTGAGCGACTTTCGCAGCACCGACGTGCTGGCCCTGGCCCGCCGGACGCCGCCGCAGGGCCTGTCCCATGTGCTGGTCGATGGTGAGCAGCCGGCCCATGCCGGGCAGCGCGCCTTCGGCGGCGCGCTGCGCCTGGCGCGCGCCTGGGACGCCTGCGCACATGTCACGCTGCGGCAGGCCGGTCCATATGCGTGGTCTGCCACAGCGGATCGTCATCCACGCACAGCAGCCTGAAACCCATGCGCTGCCAGAAGGTGATGGCCCCGGGCAGGAAAGGATGGGTGTGCAGGTACAGCGTGTGCACGCCCTACTGCGCCGCCCAGGCCTGGAGCTGGTGAAACAGAGCCTGGGCCAGACCCTGGCGGCGCAGCTCGGGCACGACGAACAGACGCACCACCTCGACCACGCCGCGCGCGTCGTAGTGCAAATGGGCAAAGCGATGGTCATAGGGGCGGCAGGCAATGCTGCCGACCACGCGGCCATCGGCGTCGCGGGCCGCCAGCATGCAGCCGGGTGCGCTGCCGTAGTTCTGCGCGAACCGCTCGAGGTCGGGCGGCATGGCTTCCTGGTCCATGCGGGTGCCGAACATGGCGGCGCGCGCCCGCAGCAAGAAGCCGAGCAGTTCGGCATCGAGCATGTCGACGCCCTCGATGGAGAAGCGGGAAAAATCCCCGCTAGCGCAATTGTGGAGTTGGTGCATCAGGGTTTTGACGGATATGGTCGTTCTCGGTTACATTGCCGGCGCTTTGGCTCCGCAAGGAAGGCGGGTGGCATTCGGCCATCGGCCCAGGGAATCCAGGAAATGGAACTGCCCCCGCAACTGTAGGCAATGAGCAGGCTTCGGCAAACCACTGGAAGGCGTTTCCGGGAAGGTGAGGCGCTGCGATGAATTGCCAGTCAGGAGACCTGCCCGAGCGCTTCTTCATTCATTGCCGGCGGGGTGCCCGGGAGGTGAACGGCTTCCCCTGCCTTGCGTGAATAGCACATCGGCGTGGGAGCCCGCCGCTCTCTTGTCAGCACAGCACCGGCGCTTTCCGGAAAGAGACTGTGATGATGCTCCGACACCTTGCCGCAACGGCCGCCCTGGCGCTGACCATGGCGGCCCAGGCCACCGAATACCCGCTGACCGTGCACAACTGCGGCCATGCGCAGACCTTCAGGCAGGCGCCGGCCTCGGCGGTCACGATCGGCCAGGCGGGCACCGAGATGCTGTACGCGCTGGGCCTGGGCGACAAGGTAGTGGGCACGGCGCTGTGGTTCAACGCCGTGCAACCCCGGTTCAAGGCCATCAATGACAAGGTGCCGCGCCTGGCGGACAACGACCCCAGCTTCGAGGCCGTGATCGGCAAGCGTCCGCAGCTGCTGGTGTCGCAGTTCGAGTGGATGGTGGGCAAGGAGGGCGTGGTCGGCACGCGCGAGCAGTTCCACGACCTGGGCATTGCCACCTATGCCATGCCCTCGGACTGCGAGGGCAAGAACAACCTGAGCGGCGCGGACGGCACACGCACCGCCGTCTACGACGTGCAGTCGTTGTACAAGAGCGTGCGCCAGCTCGCGCAGATCTTCGACGTGCAGGACCGCGGCGAGGCCCTGGTCAAGGACCTGGTGGAGCGCCAGGCCCAGGCGGTCGCCAAGGTCCGGGCCACGGGCCTCAAGGACGTGAGCGCGGCGCTGTGGTTCTCCAGCGCCGATCTGGCCATCGACCCCTACATGGCCGGCGCCAAGGGCGTGGCGGGCACCATGATGCGCACCCTGGGCCTGCGCAACGTCGTGACCTCGGCCGAGGAATGGCCCACCGTAGGCTGGGAGACGCTGGCCAAGGCCAACCCCTCGGTGCTGATCATCGCGCGCATGGACCGTCGCCGCTTCCCCGCGGACGACTATCAGAAGAAGCTGCAGTTCCTGCAGTCCGACCCGGTGACCCGCCACATGGACGCGGTCAAGCACAACCGCATCGTCATCGTCGATGCCGACGCGCTGCAGGGCTCGATCCGCATGGTCGATGGCATGGAGCAGATCGCCGACGCGGTGCTCAAGCTTCAGGGCGGCGCCCGGTGAGCTGCGGCCCCGCACCCGGCAGCAACAGGCCGCTGCGGCTCGCGTGGCGCATAGGTGTGCGCACGGCGCTCGCCGTGGCGCTGCTGCTGGTGGCCGTGGTGCTGGGCATTGCCATCGGCGAGACGCCGATACCGGTGCGCATGGTCTACGAGGTGCTGGCCAACAAGCTCGCGGGTGCGGGCCATGACATCGACCCGATCAACCAGGGCATTGTCTGGAACTACCGCCTGCCACGCGCGCTGGTGGCGGCCAGCTGTGGGGCGGGCCTGGCGCTGTCGGGCGTGGTGCTGCAGTCGCTGTTGCGCAATGCGCTGGCCGAGCCCTATCTGCTGGGCATCTCGGCCGGCGCATCGACGGGCGCGGTGCTGGTCAGCGTCGCCGGCCTGGGCGCGGGTGCGCTGTCCATGACCACGGGTGCCTTCGTGGGGGCGCTGTGCGCGTTCGCGCTCGTGGCCCTGCTCGCGCATGCCGCGGGCGGCGGCGGGCTGCGCAACAGCGGGCAGATCGTGCTGGCGGGGATTGCGGGGTCGCAGCTGTTCAATGCCCTGACCTCGCTGATCATCACCAAGTCGGGCAGCGCCGAGCAGGCGCGCGGCATCATGTTCTGGCTGCTGGGCAACCTCAGTGGCGTGCGCTGGCCCGACACGGCCCTGGCGGCGGGCGTGGCCTGCGCGGCGCTGATCGTCTGCCTGTGGCACACGCGTGCGCTCGATGCCTTCATCTTCGGCACCGAGTCGGCCCTGGCCATGGGCGTGCCCGTGCGGCGCGTGCAGCTCGTCATGCTGCTGACGGCCGCACTGGCCACGGCCGTGATGGTGTCCATCGTCGGCGCCATCGGTTTTGTCGGCCTGGTCATTCCCCATGCGGCGCGTTTTCTGGTGGGGGTGCGCCACCAGCGGCTGCTGCCCGTCAGTGCGCTCATCGGTGCGGTGTTCCTGATTGCGGCGGATGTGGTCTCGCGCACCCTCATTGCGGGCCAGGTGCTGCCCATAGGCGTGATTACCGCGCTGGTGGGCGCGCCGGTGTTTGCCGCCATCTTGCTGCGCGCGGGCCGGGGGAGGCCGTCATGAAGCCAGCGACCCCCGTGCTGCAGGCGCTGGGCCTGTGCTGGCAGGCGCAGAAGAGGCGCATTCTGCACGACGTGCATCTGCAGGTGTGCGCGGGCGAGACCCTGGGTCTCATCGGGCCCAATGGCTCGGGCAAGTCCACCCTGCTGCGCCTGCTCGCCGGCGTGATGGCGCCGCAGCAGGGTCAGGTGCTGCTCGACGGCCAGTGCATGCGCCGCCTGCCCCGGCGGGCGATAGCGCAGCGTCTGGCCTTCGTGTCGCAGATGGCAGAGACGCAGGAGGCCATCACCGTGCACGATGCCGTGGAGCTCGGGCGCACGCCCTGGCTGTCCACGCTCGCGCCGCTGTCCGACCATGACCGCCGGATCGTTCACGACGCGCTCGAGGCCGTGGGCATGCACGAGCGCCACGCCAGCGCCTGGCACGAACTCTCGGGCGGCGAGCGCCAGCGCGTGCACATCGCGCGCGCGCTGGCGCAGCAGCCCGGCGTGCTGCTGCTCGACGAGCCGAGCAACCACCTGGACATCCACCAGCAGCTGTCGCTGATGCAGCTCATCGCCGATCTGCCCATCACCAAGGTGATGGCCGTGCACGACCTCAATCAGGCGCTGGCCTGCGACCGCCTGGCCGTCATGCAGCAGGGGCGCCTGGTGTGCACCGGAGCGCCCGCCGAGGTGCTGACACCGGCGCTGGTGCGCGAGGTCTTTCGGGTGGAGATGCGCATGCTCGCCGATCCGCACGACGGCAGCCGCGTGTTGCGCTTCGCCTCTCTTTCTTCCTCATCCACCTCCTGAACCCATCATGAACCACCGCATACCGCTGATGGCCCTGTTGCTGGGCGCCGCCCTGGGCGTCTCGTCCGTGCAGGCCGAAACCATTGAGATCAAGATGCGCAACCGCGGCGAGGGCGGCGCCATGGTCTACGAGCCGGACTTCGTCAGGCTCGCGCCCGGCGACAGGCTGAAGTTTCTGGCCACGAACCGCACGCACAACGCCGCCTCCATGCCCGAGATCCTGCCGCCCGCGGCCAAACCATTCATGGGCAGGATCGACGAGGAAATCGAGGTGACGTTCGACGAGCCAGGCCTCTACGGCATCAAATGCCTGCCGCACTACGCCATGGGCATGGTCATGCTGGTGCAGGTGGGCGATGCCCCGCTGTCGGCACTGCAGCTGCCCGACAGCGTGCCTGCCAAGGCGCGTGAGCGCCTGCAGGACATCGTCACGCGCCAGACGCGCTAGAGGATGCGCACAGGCATTTCCGCCAGCAGCCTCAGCTGATTGACGTTGAGCTCGCCCTGGGCCGCGTTGGCGCGGTGCACGCTCCAGCGCAGCTGCAGCGCCAGTCCCTTGGCCTGGCCGGACTGCACGGTGTAGCGCACGATCAGGTCACGCTCCCAGTGTTTGCCGCCCGCGCTGCCGGTGCCCAGGTAGCCGTTGTAGACGCTGCCTGCGCGGCGGTAGTCGATGCCGCTGCCGCGCGTGTAGGCCAGGCCGGCGCTCAGGCCGGGGGTGACGAGCTGGCCCAGGTCCACGTCGTACTTGAGCTGCCACGAGGCTTCGTGTGGCGCGTTGAAGTCCGACAGCTGCATGGCGTTTTCGAGCCAGATCGAGCCGCGGTTGACATAGTCGAACGGCGTGTCGCCATCGACCTTCTGGTAGCCCAGGCCCAGCTTGTGGGGGCCGAAGGCATAGCTGCTCATCAGGCTCCAGGTGGTGTTGTCCACTGCGCCGGCCAGCGCCTTGCCCGTGTCGGTGTTGCGGTAGAGGTTCAGGCTCAGGCTCAGGGACTGCTTGTTGGCCAGGGCCATCTTGTAGAAGCTGCCCAGGTACCAGGTGTTCCACGCATCCTCATACTGGCCCCAGTAGCCGGTGAGGCCCAGGCCGTTGATGGGCGTGCTCCATGTGCCGCCGGCAAAGGCGAAGGCCGAGGCATTGATGCCCGAGTAGTTGGCCAGCAGATCGCCGCCGTTCTTGCGTGCGTTGCGATCTGTCCAGCGCGTGAAGCGCCCGGCCTGCAGCGACAGCGTGGGAATGTCCGTGCTGGTGATCTGCCAGCCCCGGTTGGTTTCGGGCAGCAGGCGCGTGTCGGACGAATGGAAGATGGGGTTCTTGGTGCGCATCTCGCCGACCTTGAGTTCGGTGGAGGACATGCGCAGCTTCAGCGCGGCGCCCGCACGGCCAAAGCTGTCCTTGAGCTGCGCGCCGTCCTTGGCGATGTAGCGCGGGGTGCGGCGCACGCTGTCGGCGTCCGAGCCCAGGTTCACGCCGCCAACGGCATGCGCGTCCAGCCCCAGGCCGACCACGCCACGCGTGTAGCCGGACTGGTAGTTGAGCATCAGGCCGTAGGCGGCCTCCGTGGCCTCGTCGGAGCGCGTGCCGGCCACGGTGCGCGTGGTGTCACCGCGTCGGTAGTCGAGCCGTTCGTAGACCAGGCGGTTGTGCAGCGTGAGGCCCGAGCCTTCGATGAACCCCTTGGCGTCGTCCTGTGCGCCCGCATGGGCGCCAAGCGATGCGGCGGCGCAGGCGGCCAGGGCGGCCGCGGTGCGCAGGCTGCGGGCGTGGTGGTGGCGGGCCATTTATTGCGCCTCCTGCATGTGCTTGACCAGCGTGTCGGCGCGGTCGGTGTTGCTCATCATGCGGCCGCGCAGATTGTTCACCGCCTTGACGGCGGCGGGCACCTGGGTGGTCACGGCCTCGCCTTCGCCCACCTGGATGGCGCCGATCATGGCCATCATCATGTGCGGCGGGCAGACGTAGAAATACATGCCGGGCTGATCCAGGGTGACGGTGTATTCCTCGTCCTCCTTGCTGGTGAACCGGTTGGTGCCGGCGGGTGCGGTCATGAGCTTGACGTAGTGGCTCTTGTGCACGGGCTTGAAGGTGACGCTGTCACCCGGCGCGACCTTGAGGTACATGGGCTTGAAGACCATCGTGGCGCTGCCGTCCTGGTCGAGCATTTCCACCACGTGGTTGGCGGCCCATGCGGGCAGGGTCATGGCCGCGCAGGCGAGCGCGGCGATCCAGTTGCGTGCATTCATGTTGCTTGTTGCAGGAGTGAGGAATCGGGGTGGACGCCGGGAAGCCGGCGGGCCGGCTCGCCCGCAAACGCGCCGCGCAGCGGCGTGACGCGCGGCAGGCCGTCGTTGCCGGTGACGACGTCGGTGCGGATGCCGTAGATGCGCTCGAGAAAGCCTGCGCTCATCACATCCAGCGGCGCGCCCTGGGCCAGCACGCTGCGGTCGGCAATGACGATGACCTCGTCCGCGTACTGCGCGACCAGGTTCAGGTCGTGCAGCACGGTCAGCGTGGTGCAGTGGCGCTGGCGCGTCTGCTCCAGCAGGATGTCCAGCAGTCGCACCTGGTGCTTGAGGTCCAGGGCGCTCACGGGCTCGTCGAGCAGCATCAGCGCGCTCTGGCGCATCAGCAGCTGCGCGAACAGCACCATCTGGCGCTGTCCGCCACTGAGCTGCGCCACGGAGCGGTTGGCCAGGTGCAGCAGCCCCACGGTGTCCAGCGACTCCAGCGCCTGCTGCAGCAGCTCGTCGCCGATGTGCATGCCGAGGTTGGACAGCCGGCCCAGCAGCACGACCTCGATGGCGCTCAGATCCACGTCCAGGCTGATGTCCTGCGGCATGTAGGCCATGCCGGCCTGCCAGGTGGGCAGGCGTGCGTGATCCTGCAGCACATCCCTGTGGCGCACCTGGCCCGCCTTCAGGCGCAGCTGACCGGTCACGGCCTTGAGCAGCGTGCTCTTGCCGGCGCCATTGGGGCCGATGATGGCGTGCAGCCGCCCCGGCCGCAGTTGCAGCGTGATGTCTTCGAGAATCGCGGTGTTGCCGCGCACAACGGTGGCGTGGGCGATGTCAAGCATGTCGGCGCAGCCCCCGCAGAATCAGCACGAAGAAGAACGGCACGCCGATGAGCGCCGTGACGATGCCGATGGGGAAGATGGCGCCCGGCAGAATCGTCTTGGACAGCACCGACGAGACCGACAGCAGGCAGGCGCCGCACAGCATGGACAGGGGGATGTAGTAGCGCTGATCCTCCCCCACGAGCATGCGTGCGATGTGCGGCGACACCAGGCCGATGAAGCCGATCACGCCGACGAAGCCGATGGCCGTGGCCGTGAGCAGTGACACCAGCGCCAGGGTCTTCAGGCGCAGCCGGCGCACGTTCACGCCCAGGCTGGCGGCGCGTTCTTCGCCCATGCGCAATGCCGTGAGCTTCCAGGCGTCGCGCATCAGGAGCAGCGTGCACATGACCAGCACGCCGGCCACGCAGGCCACGCTGTACCAATGGCTCTTGAGCAGGCTGCCAAACAGCCAGAACGTGATTTGCTGGCTCAGCTCGGGCGAGGCGATGTACTGCAGCAGGCTCAGCAGCGCCTGGAACAGAAACAGCAGCGAAATGCCCGCGAGCACCAGCACATAGGTGCTGATGGCGCGCATGGACGCCAGCGCAAACAGCAGACCCGCGGCGAGCATGCAGAACACGAAGCCGCCCAGAGGCACGGCCACCAGTGTGGGCAGACCGAAGCCATCGAAATACAGCGTCAGCGCGGCGCCAAAGCCCGATGCGGCCGCCAGGCCCAGCGTGTACGGGCTGGCCATGGGGTTGTTGAGCAGGGTCTGCATCTCGGCACCGCCCAGCGCCAGCGACGCGCCCACCACCAGCGCCATGGCCGCGATCGGCAGGCGCATGTTCATGACGATGGCACGGGTGGCGCTGTCGGCGGCATCCGGATTCAACAGGGTCTGCACGACGTCGCCCAGGCCGATCATCGAAGGTCCGGTGGCGATGTCCAGCACCAGCGAGCACAGGCTGAGCGCCACGAACACCAGCAGAAAACCGCCGCGGCGGCGTTCGTGGCGGCGGTGGCTCAGGCGTGCCGCATCCAGCTGTGCGGTGAGTTGCATGGGGGGCTTTCGGGAACCGCCGCGCGCGGGCGGCTTGCCCCGGCGCGGCGTCGGTCAAGCGAGCGCGGGCCTATCGCGCGCTCAGATCGGTGGCGAATGTGCCCTGCGGCACGACGGGCAGGTACTTCTTGTAGAAGTTGATGTAGTTCTGCTCGGGATTGAGGTCGGGGAACACCGTGGGGTACAGCGCCTTGGCGATGTACTGCACCATGGTGTAGTCGGCCTGCGTGCGCGATGCGCCCTGGTAGAGCGCGTGCAGGCGCTGGCCCTTGATGGCGGGCAGCGTGCCCCAGCCGGGGCGCTGGGCCCAGCCCGACAGACGCTCGGCCACCTCCTTGCGTGGCACGCCCTGGCCGATGCGCAGGGCCGTCGGGCTCTTGGCGGTTTCCGTGCCGGTGATCAGCACCACGTCCGGCTGGGAGGCCAGCACCTGCTCGGGGTTGATGGGGCCCCACCACTCGACAAAGGGCTTGGAGATGTTGATGCCGCCGGCCTGCTCGATCATGCCGCCCCACATGTTCTTGCCATAGCTGATGCCCACCTCGCCGGGGCCCTTGTTGCCGAACTCGGCGTAGGCCTTGGGCTTGGGCAGCCTGGCCTTGGCCAGCCGTGCGTCGATGTCGCCGAGGGCGTCCTTGTAGTCCTTGTTGATGGCCGCGGCGCGCGCGGGCTGACCGGCGATCTCGCCGAGCAGTTCGGTGCTCTTGAGGTGGCGTTCCAGGGTCTGTGCGTTGTAGTCCACCACGACGATGGGGATGCCGGCACTCTTGATCTGGTCGATGTCGCTGCCCAGGCCCTGCATCTGCCACTCGGCCAGCACCAGCACATCGGGCTTGAGGGCAATCACCTTTTCCACCGAGAACGTCATGGCCTCGACCTCGCCCATGTCGGGCAGCTTGTCGATGGCGGGCATGTGGTCGGTGTAGAGCTTCCAGCTTGCGGGGCGCCAGCCCTTCCACGCGTCCTTGGAGATGCCGACCACGTGGGACCAGCCCTTCTCGCCGGCCACGGCCAGATAGTCTTCAAAGTAGAAGCCCAGGGCCACGCGCTTGGCGGGCAGATCCAGCTTGACCTGCTGGCCGGAAATGTCGGTGAGGGTTTTGATTTCTGCCTGGGCGCCAAGGGCACAGACAGCCAGGGCAAGGCTGGCCAAGGAGTTTTTGCGGAGCATTGTGTCGATGGATGAATGAGGAGAACCGCCCGCCAACCCATGGACGCATGTCACGTGCATCGACATGCCCATCGGCCCGTACCGGCCGCGGCATTCTAGGGATTAAGTTGAAAACAATTCTCATTACCAATCAAAACACTAGGGTTTACGCTGTTGCCTGGCGGGTCAAACTGGTTCAAGAGTCTGCGCGCGGCAGGCGCAGCCGCGCCATGGCACAGGCGCTCGCTGCGGGCAGCAGCATCGCCAGGCCCCAGGCCAGGCCGGTGCCGCCCGGCACGGCCATGTGCGCGAGCGCGTCCTGCACCAGTCCCACGGCCACATTGCCGCACAGCACCATGAGTCCGCCCATCGAGGCCAGCAGGCCGTAGTAGACCGGCAAGGCCTGCTGCCGGGCAAAGTGCGGCACGAGCGACATGGCCACGGGCGCGGCGAACATCTGTCCGAGGCTGAGCAAGAGCACGAACAGCGTCACGGGCACGGCGCTGGCATGGGAGGCCGAAAAAGCATCGGGAACCCCGGGGAGCATGCTGCCCAGCAGGGCGCCAAAGGCCAGCGTCATCCACGCAAAGCCTATGACCAGGGCCTTGCGTGCGGACATCCTGCGGCACAGCGCCGCTATCGGAAACTGCAGCCCGATCACCAGCACCGAGGCCAGCACAAACAGCCAGGACAGCGCCATGGGCGGTGCGCCGATGCGTGAGATCTCGGCAGGCACGGCCATGTACAGCTGGTTGTAGCTGAACAGATAGGTGCTGTAGGCCAGCGCAAACAGCAGGAAGTCACGCTCGCCGAACACCCGGCGCCAGCCGCCCGGCATGGCCTTGGCGCGCTGCAGATCGTGCGGCACCGTCGCATGCAGCACGATGGCGGCCAGCACGAACACGCCGGCGCATGACACCGCAAGCCAGGCAAAGCCCCAGGGCATGAGCAGGCCACCCAGCACAGGCCCGGCCACGGCGCCGAGCTCTCCGGCCACGGCAAAGGCCGCAAACAGGTTGGCGCGAGCCTGCGTCGCTGGGCGCGCCTCTTGATCGCGGGCCTGTATCTCGGCCGTCAATGCCTCCATGCAGGGCGAGAACATGGCGCCGCCCAGGCCCGTCAGGGACGCGCTGGCAATGAGCATGAGCGGCGTCTGGGCAAGGGCCAGCCCCAGGTAGCCCAGCACCCGCACCGCACAGCCCGCCAGCATCAGCCGACGATAGCCCCAACGCTGCGCTAGCAGCCCGCCGAGGAAGAACATGCCCTGCTGCGAGAACGTGCGCACGCCCAGCACGATGCCGATCATGGCGCTGCCCATCAGCAGGTCGTCGCGCATGTGCATGGCGATGAAGGGCACGACGGCAAAAAAGCCGATGTTGAACACCAGCTGCGTGCCCAGGATGACGTTGCGCTGGGGAAGAGGCCTGGCCGGGGCCATGAGGTGAGCCTGGTTACTGGTCATGCTGCTTTGCTGGCGTCACGGCCTTGATGTCCCGGCATCGGGCGACAGCCGCTGCAGGCATTGCAGGACCAAGCGCGCCGCATCGACGACGCGCGGGCCCGGGCGCACCAGGAGGTCGAACTCGGCGTTCGGAATGCGGCAGTAGCCGTTGCCGCGCAGCGCGGCGATGCGGTTCCAGCCCTGGCGCTCGGGGGGCGGCACAGGCATGTCGGTCATGGTGATGACCAGGTCCGGGTTGGCGCGCACCACATATTCGGGGTTGAGCTTGGGGTACATCGGCAGGTCGCGGCCCGCGATGTTCACCAGCCCCAGGCCCTGCAGGGTCTGGCCGATGAACGAGGCCTCGCCCGCGGCCGCCATGCCGCTGTGCAGCTCGAAGTACACCTTCCTGCCCTGCCAGTGCGCGGGCACCTCGCGCCGCAGTGCGGCGAGCCGCTCCTTCGTCTGCCGCCACAGCCGCTGGCCCGCGCCCGGCCTCCCGATCAGCATGGCCAGGGTTTCCATGTCCCGGGCCATGTCCTCGTAGGTCTGCACGTTGAGCGCCAGCACCTGGATGCCCAGGCTCTCGAGCCGTTCGTTGAGCTTGTGCCCGGGCCGCGACAGCACCACATCGGGCCGCAGGGCGACGATGCGCTCCATGTCCGGGTCGCGCAGGCTGCCCACCTTGGGCAGTGCGGCCGCCTGCCCGGGCCAGAGTGAATGGCGGTCGACGGCCACAAGCGCGTCGCAGCCGCCCAGGGCGCACAGGGCCTCGGTGAACGAGGGTTGGAGCGAGACGATGCGCTGCGCCGGGCGGGCCAGTGTGATGGTCTTGTGCCTGGCATCGGCAAGCTCGATCGCGCCCTGTGCCGCCAAGGGCTGCGGCGCGCCGGTCAGGCAGAGGGCCGAGCTCAGCGCCAGGGCCTTGAGGTAGTCGCTCATGTCGCGGCTGGGTAAAGCCATCGATTCTATGCATCGCCTCAGGGACTGGAATCAGCGGCGGCTGTTTGCCTCCTCATTCCCTCGTCAGGCCCAAAGGCGCGCGGCGGTGGGGCAGGGCCGTCCCCGACCGCTCAGCATGTGAGCGCAGGCATCCGCGTCTGCTCCACGTGGGGCGTGTCGGCCGCGCTGCGGAACACCGCCACCGCCCGCACCAGTGCCTGGGACTGGCCGCTCAGCGCGTCGGCGGCGGCGGCCATTTCCTCGACCAGCGCGGCGTTCTGCTGCGTCACCTGATCGAGGGCGCTGACGGCCTCGCCCACCTGGGCCACGCCGTTGGCCTGTTCCTGGCTGGCGGTGCTGATCTGGCCGACCAGGGCGCTCAGGCGCTGCATGCTCTGCACCACCTCGGCCATGGTCTGGCCCGCGGCGGCGGCCTGCTCGTTGCCCTGGTCCACGCGCGCGCGGCTGTCCTCGATGAGGGCGCGGATCTGCTTGGCGGCCTCGCCGCTGCGTCCGGCCAGGCCGCGCACCTCGCTGGCCACCACGGCAAAGCCGCGCCCCTGCTCGCCGGCGCGCGCGGCCTCCACGGCGGCGTTCAGGGCCAGCAGATTGGTCTGGAAGGCGATGCCGTCGATCACCTGGATGATGTCGGCCATCTGCTGCGCGGCCTGGTGCACGCCGCGCATGGTGCCCACGACCTGCTCCACGCTGGCGCCGCCCTGGCGGGCCATGTCGCGCGTCTGCTCGGCAAGCTGGCTGGCCTCGCGCGCGGTCTCGGCGTTGTGCTGCACCGTGGCGCTGAGCTGCTCCATGGAGGCGGCCGTCTGCTCGAGCGCGCTGGCCTGGGATTCGGTGCGGCCCGACAGGTCGTGGTTGCCCTGGGCGATCTCGCTGCTCGCCAGGGCCACGCTCTCGGAGCCGCGGCGCACCTGGGCCACGATGGGGCGCAGGGTGGCGCGCATCTGCTGCTGTGCGGCGATGAGCTGGCCGACCTCGTTGCTGCCATGGGGCTGGTCGGCGCCGCTCAGGTCGCCCCGGGCCACGGCACGTGCCAGCGCCACGGCCTGGTCCAGTGGGCGCGTGATGGAGCGCACGAAGACGGCGGCCAGGGCCAGGGCCAGCAGCAGCAGGGCCGCGAGCGCGCCGGCCATGAGCCAGAGCGTGCGCCGTGCCTGCGCGGCCTGATCCTGGGCCATGGACAGCAATGCTTGCGTGGCCTGGCCGCCAAGCGCGTTCACGGCCTCGATGGCGGCCGTGAGCGTGTCGAAGTAGCGTGCGGCGGGGAGCTGCATCTCCACGGCCTCGAGCAGCCCCTCGTCGACCATGGTCAGGGCCTCGGCCACGCGCGCCTTTTCGCTCGCGAGTGCCGGCGTCAGCACGGCGCTGCGCTCGGGCGCGTAGCGCTGGGCGCGCTGCAGGCTGGCCTGGCTGGACGCATCGAACTCATCGGCGCGCGCGCGCAGGGCGCGCAGCTGGCCGCGGACGTCGGGGGGCAGTTCGGCGCGGGCCAGCGCGCCCGTGCCCATTGCGCGCATCTGGCCCAGCTGCTCGCCCAGCATGGGCAGTTGTTCGAGTGCGGCCTCGATCAACGCCTGGGTGTCGCGCCGGTCGCTGGTGCTCAGGCCGCTCGTGTGCAGCAGCTGATCGCTCAGCTCGAGCAGCCGCGCCACCAGCCGCGTGTGGCGCGCCAGGCTTTGCGCGGGCGCCAGGGCGCGGTCGGCCTCGGCCTGCTGCAGCGCCTGCCAGTCCTGACGCAGGCGCGCCAGCTCCGCGGCCTGTTCGGGCGCGACCGCGTCGAGCTCGGTGGCCGAGGCCTGCAGCGCCTGTTCCAGCGCGTCGCGCACGGCCGGCCGGCGCGCCGCGAGCTGCTCGTCGCCCGCGAGCGTGGCCGCGGACAGGCCCCGGTGCGTCTGCGTGAGGCGCACGGCCTCGCCGAGCCGCTGCAGCGCCGGCATGGCGCGTGCCTGCGTGTCCAGGATCTGGACCTGGTCCAGCTTGTCGCGCAGGTACAGGCCGGCGGGCAGTGCCATCATGAGCAGGGCGATGGCACCCAGGATCAGGAACTTCTGCGACAGGCGCAGGCGGTCGAGTAATCGCATGAAATTTATACAAATGTAATAAATTGCACGCGATTCTAGGGGTAACCCGGATGGGCGTCAGCCGCACCCCGGGGCGCTGTCGGAAAAATGCGGCACGCTTGATCCGGGTCAGGCGCGGGCCCGTGGCGTCAAAGCGCGCGCCGCCTGGCAAAGCGCACCACGGTCACGCCGGCGCGCGCCTGGCGCGTGCTGGGCATGACGAGCACGCAGTCGTCATAGGGCGTGGTGACCGGCTCGCCATCGTTGTCACCGATCACCGTGCCGGCCTTGGGGATCACCTCCAGGCCCGTGAAGGGCTCGGTGAAGCGAAAGCGCTCGCTTTTCGCCACCACCGGGCCCGTGACCGCGAGCGCCCATTGGCGCGGCGCGTCGGGCAGGCGCCAGCCGGGCAGCCGCTGCGCGAGCGTGGCCGCGTCCACCACGCCCGCGGCCTGCAGAAAGCGCAGGCACATGTCCTGGGCCACGGCGCGGCTCGCCGGGTCGCCGTGAAAGCCGCATTCCACGAGCAGCGAGCGGCTGTCGCCGGCCGCCGCGTCGTCCAGGCCGAAGCGCCCGTAGTCGCGCATGCGCGTGCCGTCCTGGTGGCCGGCGTCGATCACGATGTGCTCGGGCGTGGCCAGGGCCTTGGCCAACTGCAGGTTGCGCGGCTGCATGCCCGTGAGCAGCAGCGGCACGCAGGGCTCGTGCATGGAGTGCAGATCGAGCAGCCAGTCGGCCTCTGCCACATAGGGGCGCAGCGCGTCGCAGCGCCGGCGCTCCAGGCTGTCTGCGGCATCCATGCGCGCGTCCTGCCACTGGCGGTTCATGTCCTGCTCTACGAAGCGCGCCGCGTCATGGTTGGCCGGATCGAACCGGTCGAACGCCGCGAGGTTGCAGAAGGCCAGCGTGAGCCGGCCCGCCTGCGGGCGCAGGCCGGCCTCGAGCAGGCCCTTGAGCGCCCAGGCGCCGCACAGCTCGTTGCCGTGGATCAGCGCGCTGATCAGGACATGGCGGCCGGGGTTGCCGGAGTCGAAGCGCCACACACCCTCGGTGTCCGTGTTGCCGGCGCGCCAGGCGGCGATGTCGGGTGCGGGCAGCGCAAATTGCAGCGGGTCTGTCATTCGTCGATCTTCGCGAATTGCACGATCTTGGTGTACTTGGCGACCTCGTCGCGCCAGAACTGGGGCAGGTTGGCGTCGGGCGCGGCCACACCCGAGCCGGCGGCCGCCATCTTCTTGCGGAAGTCGGGCGACTGCAGGGTCTCGGCCAGCGCCTTCTTGAGCTTGGCGACGACGGGCTGGGGCAGGCCGGCCGGCCCGACCAGGGCGAACCAGCTCTCGATGTCCACGTTCTTGAACTGCGGCAGCTCGGCCAGGGCCGGGATGTCGGGCGTGGCCGGCGCGCGCTTGGCCGCCGTCGTGCCCAGCGCCACCACCTTGCCCGACTTGATGTGCGGCAGGCCGCTGGAGAGCACGAACACGCCGAACTCCAGGTTGTTGCCCACCAGGTCGTTGGTCAGCGGCGCCACGCCGCGGTAGGGGATGTGGGTCATGAACAGGCCGCCCTGTTCCTTGACCATCTCGCCGGCCAGGTGCAGGGCCGTGCCCACGCCCGAGCTGCCGTAGCTGAACTTGCCCGGGTTCTTCTTGACCAGATCGGTGAAGTCGCCGGCGTTCTTCACGCCAGTGGCGGTGGAGGCCACCAGCACCAGGGGCTGGGAGCCGATCAGGCCGACGGGCGTGAAGTTGGCGGGGCTGTACTTGACGCTCTTGTTGATCAGCCTGGCGATCGCGAGCTCGTTGCTCGAGCCCACCAGCAGGGTGTAGCCGTCGGGCGCCGCGCCGACCACCTTTTGCGCGCCTATGGTGCCGCCGGCGCCGCCCAGGTTTTCGATCACCACGGCTTGGCCCAGGCGCGTGGAGAGCTCGGCGCCCACCAGGCGGCCCATGAGGTCGGTGCTGCCGCCGGGCGGATAGCCCACGACGAGGGTGATGGGCTTGGCGGGCCAGGCGGCCTCCTGTGCGGCGGCCGGTGCCGTGCACAGCAGGGTCAAGCCGCCGGCGATGAGGGCGGCGGCAAGGCGGCGCGAGAGGGTGGGGGGCGTGGGACGCATGGATTCCTCTGATGTCATGTGGGGTGTGGCCGCATTGTGCGTAGCGGTGCACCGCAGCATGGTGCCGAATGGGCACGCATTTGTGCCAATTCGTGGCGGGTCAGCGCCGGGCCATGGCGCCCCACAGCGTCTCGGCCAACGGGCCCAGGCGGCGCTTGGGGCGGTACAGGCGCACGTCGAACTTCAGCTCCAGGCTGCGGTCACCTGCGCTCGCCAGCCGCCCTGCCTGGCAGTCGGCATGCACCATGGACCAGGGCAGCCAGGCCACGCCCAGGCCCTGGAGCGTGTATTCGTAGTTGGCGTCGGGCGAGTCGCATTCGAGCAGCCGCCGCAGGCGTGGGCGCGCCGGGTGGTGGGCCAGGTGGTCCTCGAGCAGCCGGCCCAGCGCCAGTGTGTGCGCATAGGCCACATGGGGCACCGGCGCGTCGCCGCCCAGCGCGTGGAGCGGCGCGCCCTGGGCGTCGGCGCGCGCGACGGGCACCAGCCGGTCGCTGGCCAGCGTGAGATGCTGGAACTGGCGCGCATCCAGCGGCACGACCAGCGTTGGGTGGTGGTAGAGGATGGCGAAGTCCGCCTCGCCGCGCTGGAGCCCGTCCACCGTCTCGGCCAGCGAGCCGGTGCGTATGCGCAGCTCGCCGTCCTGGCCCAGCAGCGGGGCGAGCCGTACCAGCCAGTCGGCCACCAGGGTGCGTGCCAGCGTGCGGCCGGTGGCCAGCGTCACGGTGCGCGCCTGACGCCCGGCAAGGGCCTGCAGCTCTTCGTGCGACTGGGCCAGGCCGCGCGCGGTCTGCTCTGCGGTCTCGAGAAACGCCTGGCCCGCGGGGGTCAGGCGCACCGGCGTGCCGCCATGCTCGACCAGCGCCGTGCCGGCCCAGGCCTCGAGCGCGCGAATGCGCCGGCCAAAGGCAGGGTGCGTGACATGGCGCAGCTCGGCCGCACGCGTGAAGCTGCGCTCATGGGCGAGCGCAATGAAGTCCTCCAGCCATTTGAGCTGCATGGCCGGGCCCGACAGGCTAGGTGCGTGCGGCGTTGAGCGCGGCGCGCGTGGCCAGGGCCGCGGCGCGCGCGGCCTGGGCAAAGTCGGCGCCGCTGGAGGCGTAGAGCACGGCGCGCGAGGAGTTGACGATGATGGGGCCGTCCTCGGTGAGCCCGGCGCGCACGGTGGCAACCGCATCGCCGCCCTGGGCGCCCACGCCCGGGATCAGCAGCGGCAGCCGGGGCGCGATGGCGCGCACGCGCGCGATCTCTTCGGGGTAGGTCGCGCCCACCACCAGGCCGAGCTGGCCGTTCTTGTTCCACGGGCCCTGGGCCAGGCGCGCCACATGCTCGTAGAGCAGGGGTTGGCCCTCGACGCTGGCCAGGCGCTGGGCCTGCAGATCGTCGCCGCCGGGGTTGGAGGTGCGGCACAGCAGAAACGCGCCCTTGCCGTGGTATTCGAGGTAGGGCGCGACGGAATCAAAGCCCATGAAGGGCGAGAGCGTCACGGCGTCGGCGCCGTAGCGCTCGAAGGCCTCGCGCGCGTACTGCTCGGCCGTGGAGCCGATGTCGCCGCGCTTGGCGTCCAGGATCACCGGCACATGTGGCGCGTTGCTGCGCATGTGCTGCATCAGGCGCTCGAGCTGGTCCTCCGCGCCATGGGCGGCAAAGTAGGCGATCTGCGGCTTGAAGGCGCAGACCAGGTCGGCCGTGGCGTCCACGATGGCGGCGCAGAAGTCGTAGATCCGGCGCGCGTCGCCCTGCATGCCCGCGGGAAAGCGCGTGGGCTCGGGGTCCAGCCCCACGCACAGCAGGGAGTCATTGCGCGTGGTGGCGTCGCGCAGCATGTCGAGAAAGGTCATGGGGGGAATTTTAGGAGAGCACCGCTGCAACGGCCGTCCGCGGTGACAATCGGGCCCGCGCACGCCGCAGGCCGGCTTGCTCCGCACCCAGCTCCCCTCCCGTCTCATCCCATGCCAACCCTTGTGCCCGCCGCGGTCCTGCGCACCGCGCTCCAATTGCTGTCCCTGCTGCGACCCGCCACCGCTGCCGCGTACCAGGGGCAGGCCCTGCCCATGGTGTTCAAGGGTTCGGGCGCGCCGGGCATGGCGGGCACCCCACCGGCCGCCATTCCCCGGCGCATCTGGACCTACTGGAACGGCGCCACGCTGGACCCCGTCGTCGCCCAGTGCGTGGACAACTGGCGCCGGCAATGCCCGGACTACAGCGTCGAGGTGCTCCATGCCGGCAACCTCGAGCGTTTCGTCGCGCCCGGCGATCTGCCGCCCGGTTTTCTCGACCTCGCCGCGGCCAAGCAGGCCGACTGGCTGCGCCTGTACCTGGTGCGCCACCATGGTGGCTTCTGGCTCGATGCCTCCATCGTGCTGACCCGCTCTCTGGACTGGCTGGTCGCCGAGCAGCAGGCGCAGGGCAGCGAGTTCGCGGGCTTCTTCCTCGAGGGCTTCACCCATGACGCGCGCTGGCCGGTGGTGGAGAGCTGGGCCTTTGGCGCGCCGGCCCACGCACCGTTCGTGACGGCCTGGCAGCAGGAGTTTCATCTGGCGCTGATCACCCAGGGCACGCAGGACTATCTGGCAGAGCTGCGCGCCAGGCCCTGGGGGGCTGAGCTGCTGCAGGGCATCCCGGACCCCGAATACCTGCTCATCCACGTTGCGGCCCAGCAGGTGCTGCGGCGCGGCAATGCCTTTCATCTGTCGCTGTACAGCGCGGAAGACACGGCCTACTTCTACCAGAAGGCCTTGCGCTGGAAGTGGTATCTGCTCTACCCCCGGCTCTGCCTGGCCCCGGCGCAGGCTGCTGTGGCGCCGTTGGTCAAGCTGCGCGGGGGCGAGCGACGTCATTTTTCCGAGCTGCTGGCGCATCACGGCGGGGCCAGCCCCGGCAGCCTGTGGCAGCGCGCCTGCGCCGCCAGGTCCGGTTAGCCACTGCGGCCTGGGGCCATGGGCCCCGCCGGCGGCGCATGCCGCGCCGGCCCGGCACAATCGCCGGCCATGCCCGCCTTCTCCCGCCGCCAGCTTGTCGTCCTTGCGCTCCTGACGCTGGTGTGGGGCTTGAACTGGCCGGTGATGAAGGTCGGCGTCGGGCATTTCCCGCCGCTGTCGTTTCGCATGGCATCGCTGTGGCTGGGCCTGCCGATTCTGGCGGCGGTGATCGTGCAGCAGGGCCTGTCGTTCAGGATCGAGCGCGCCCACTGGGGGCGGCTGGCGCTGCTGGCCGTGACCAACATGGTGCTGTGGCACGCGCTCATGATCCTGGCCATGCCGCTGCTCTCGAGCGGCCGCGCGGCCATTCTGGGCTACACCATGCCGATCTTCTCCGCCGTCATGGGCGCATGGCTGTTTGGCGACCGGCTCGCGGGCCGCGCCTGGGCCGGCGTGGCGGCGGCGCTGCTGGGCGTGGTGCTGCTGCTGTGGCACGAGATGGGGGCGCTGGGCAGTCGGCCCCTGGGCGTGACGCTGATGCTGGTCTCGGCCGCGAGCTGGGCCCTGGGCACGCAGCTGCTGCGCCGGCTCACCATACCCGTGCCGCTGCTCACGCTGTCGTTCTGGATGGTGGCCATCACCTGCGCGTCGCTCACGGTGCTCGCGGCGCTGTTCGAGCGCGACCGCTGGCAGTTGCCCGACGCCCAGGCGCTCGCGGCCATCGTCTACAACGGCCTGCTGGTGCTGGGTTTTGCGCAGACGGCCTGGTTCTTCCTGGTGCGTACGCTGCCGCCCGTGGCCTCCACGCTCAGCGTGATGATGATTCCCGTGCTGGGCGTGTTCAGCGGCACGCTGTGGCTGGGCGAGCCGCTGCGCTGGCAGGATTGGACGGCCGTGGCGCTCATGGTGCTGGCGATCGCCTCGGTGCTGTGGCCCGCGCGCAGTGCCACACAGAAAATTCAATAAAAAAAGGCCGCCAGCGCCCGTCCAATAAGCGCTGGGAGCTCTTGTTTGAATAGCTACTGCGGCGATCAGCCCGCGGCGCGCTTCTGCAGGATCTCGAAGGCCGGCAGCTGCTTGCCCTCGAGCACCTCGAGGAAGGCGCCGCCGCCCGTGGAGATGTAGCCCACGTCCTTCTCTATGCCGTACTTGGCGATCGCCGCGAGCGTATCGCCGCCGCCGGCGATGCTGAACGCGCTCGATTCGGCAATCGCCCGCGCAATCGCCTGGGTGCCGCCCGCGAACTGGTCGAACTCGAACACGCCCACCGGGCCGTTCCAGACGATGGTGCCAGCCTGCTTGAGCTGCGCGGCCAGGCGCGCGGCGGTCTCGGGGCCGATGTCCAGGATCATGTCGTCCTCCTGCACCTCGCTGGCCTTCTTCACCGTGGCCGGGGCATCGGCCGCAAAGGTCTTGGCCACGACCACGTCGGTCGGGATCGGCACCTCGGCGCCGCGTGCGGCCATGGCGGCGATCACGGCCTTGGCCTCATCCAGCAGGTCGGGCTCGGCCAGGCTCTTGCCTATGGGCAGGCCCGCAGCCAGCATGAAGGTGTTGGCGATGCCGCCGCCGACGATGAGCTGGTCCACGTTCTTGGCCAGGCTTTGCAGGATGGTGAGCTTGGTCGAGACCTTGGAGCCCGCGACGATGGCCACCAGCGGGCGCTTCGGTGCGGCCAGCGCCTTGGTGATGGCGTCGATCTCGGCGGCGAGCAGCGGGCCGGCGCAGGCTTGTTTTGCGTATTCGGCGATGCCGTAGGTCGTGCCCTCGGCGCGGTGGGCCGTGCCGAACGCGTCGTTGACGTAGATGTCGCAGAGCTGGGCCATCTTCTTGGCCAGCTCCGGGTTGTTCTTCTTCTCACCCATGTTCACGCGGCAGTTCTCCAGCAGTACGACCTGGCCGGGCTGCACGGCAACGCCGTCGACCCAGTTGGCAATCAGCGGCACCTCGCGCCCGAGCAGCTCGGACAGGCGTGCGGCCACGGGGGCGAGCGAGTCGGAGGGCTTGAACTCGCCCTCGGTCGGGCGGCCCAGGTGGCTCGTGACCATGACGGCGGCGCCGGCGTCGAGCGCCATCTGGATGCAGGGCACGGAGGCGCGGATGCGTGTGTCCTCGGTGATGCGGCCGGCATCGTCCTGCGGCACGTTCAGGTCGGCACGGATGAACACGCGCTGGCCGCGGGCCTGGCCGTTGGCGCAAAGGTCGGAGAAGCGAAGAATATGCATGGCGGGTCTTGCGGTCGAATGAAAATCGCGCCGCATTGTAGGCGGCGCGGTAACCGGCTCGTAACTCGGGAGCCCGCGCTCACCAGCCCAGGGCTATGTGCAGCGGCAGATACACGGCCATGCCGACGACGATGGTGCCCAGGATGCTGCGGCGCCAGAAGTAAAAGGCCGTGGCCGCGGCCGCGGCGGGCAGGCGCGCGTCCAGCAGGGTCTGGATGAGCGCGCCCTGGGTCATGACCAGCTCGGGCGCTATCACGGCGGCCAGCGCCGCCAGCGGTGCGTATTTGAGGCCCCGGCGCAGCCAGTCGGGCATGGGCAGCTCGCGCTCGGGGATCATGAAGAAGGCGCGCGTGACCACGGTGATGAGCACCAGGCCCAGCGTGGCGATGAGGGGCGAGAGCCATTCGCCGTTCATGCGTCGCCTCCCGTGGCGCGCATGCGCGCGCGCCGCGCGGCGCGCTCGGCAGCCTCCATGGCCAGGCCCGCCGCCACGGCCGCGGCGATGGCCACGAGGATGTTGAGCTTGAGCGGCAGCGCGAACGCCGCCACGGCCGCCGTGCAGGCCACGGCCGTGGCCAGCCAGCTCGCGCGATCGCCCAGCATGGACAGCAGAATGCCCAGCAGCGCCAGCACCCCGGCAAAGCCCAGGCCCCAGGACAGCGGAATCGCGTTGGCCAGGATGATGCCGGCAATCGACGGCACCTGCCAGGCCAGCCAGTTGGTCGTGGCCGCGCCCCAGAAGTAGGGCAGTTGCTCGGCCTGGGGCTCGGGCCGGGGGTAGCGCTTCATGAAGGCGACAAAGATCACGTCGCCGCTGAAATAGCCCAGCGCCATGCGCTGGCGCCGCGGCAGATGCGCGAAATAGCTGCGCCACATGCTGCTGAAGATCACGAAGCGCAGGTTCACGCAGGTGGCCGTGAGCCAGATCACCCACAGCGGCGCACCCGCCACCAGCAGCGGCAGCACGGCCAGCTGCGCGCTGCCCGCGTACACCGTGAGCGACATGAACAGCGCCAGCGGCGTGGACATGCCGCCCTTGACCATGGCCACGCCCGTGACCAGCCCCCAGGCGCCCACGCCCAGGCCGGCGCCCAGCATGTCGGCCGCGCCCTGGCGAAACACCGGGTCGCGCGTGCGGGCGAGCCAGGCCTGCAGATTCATGCGCCCAGCACCATGCCGGGCGCGAGTGCAAAGCCGCGCAGGAAGTCGGCCGCCGCCAGGCGCTTGCCGCCGGCGCGCTGCAACAGCGTCAGGCGCAGCACGCTGTCCGCGCCGCAGGCCACGCTGATGCCGGCATGATTTATATGCAAAATCTGGCCGCAGCGCGCACCACGCAAGCGCGAGCAGCTATCAATTTCGCAGTTCCAGACCTTGATGGTGTCGGGCCCGAGATGGGTGGCCGCGCCGGGGAAGGGGTCGAAGGCGCGCACGCGCCGGGCGATCACCTCGGCGCTCTGGCTCCAATCGATCACGCTCTCGGCCTTGTCTATCTTGTGCGCATAGGTCACGCCCTCGGCGGGCTGGGGCGTGGCCGTGAGGGCGTCGTCCGCGGCCCGGTGCAGCGCCTCGACGATCAGGCGCCCGCCCAGATCGGCCAGGCGGTCGTGCAGGCTGGCCGTGGTGTCGGTGGCGCCTATGGCCAGGCGCTCCATGAGCAGCATGTTGCCCGTGTCCAGTCCCGCGTCCATCTGCATGATGGTCACGCCGGTCTCGGCGTCGCCGGCCTCGATGGCGCGGTGGATGGGCGCCGCACCGCGCCAGCGCGGCAGCAGGCTGGCGTGGATGTTCAGACAACCGAGCCGGGGTAGATCAAGCACCCATTGCGGCAGGATGAGTCCGTAGGCGGCAACCACCATCACGTCGGCGTCGGCGGCCGCCATCGCCGCGCGCGCCGCGGCCGCATCGTCGGGGTATTTGCCATCGAGGCGCAGGCTGCGCGGCTGGGCGACGGTGATGCCATGCGCGATCGCGCATTGCTTGACGGGCGAGGCCTGCAGCTTCATGCCGCGGCCCGCGGGGCGGTCGGGCTGGGTCAGCACCAGGGGGACGGCAAAGCCCGCGGCCAGCAGGCGCTCGAGGGCCACGCGCGCAAACTCCGGCGTGCCGGCAAAGATGACTCTCATGGGATGGGTTCTCAACGAGGGGGTTCGAGGTCGCGCATGCGCTCGTCGGTGAACATCACGCGGCGCACCACGCCCGCGGGGTCGATGTGCACATGGGCCTGGCGTGGCTCGCCGTTGTCCAGGATGCGGTAGGTCCAGATGTCGCCGTCAAAGCGCGCCACCCGCTCCACGAGCGCTGGCGGGCCGAACATGCGCCGCACCGTCTCCCGGGTGTCCACGCCGCTGTGCAGCGCCTGGAAGTTCGCGAGCGTCAGCACCTGGCGCACGCGCACCAGGCGCTGGCCCGCGTCGAAGTCCATGTGATAGACCTGCTGGCCCGCGGGCTGTCGGCTGTAGAGCAGGCGCTGACCACCGCCTTGCAGGGGCTCGGTCAGCGTGGGCCGGCCCATGTCGCGCTCCACGTCCGCGAGCGGCGTGCCCGGTTGCTGCCACTCGGGCACGGCGCAGGCGCTCAGGCCCAGGGCCAGCGCCATGGCCGCGGCCAGCCTGGTCATGCGCGCGCGGCCTGCTTTTGCTGCTTGAGCAGCTTGGTCTTGATGCGGTTGCGCTTCAGGGGCGAGAGGTATTCGACGAACACCTTGCCCATCAGGTGGTCCATCTCGTGCTGCACGCACACGGCCAGCAGGCCCTCGGCCTCGATGGTGCGCTCCTGGCCGTCGCGGTCGAGCGCGCGCACATGCACGGCCAGCGAGCGCTCCACGCCGTCGTAGATGCCGGGCACGGACAGGCAGCCCTCGTCGCCCACGCGCTTCTCGTCGCTGGCCCAGGTGATCTCGGGGTTGATCAGCACCATGGGCTGGTCGCGCTCCTCGGACACGTCGAGCACCACGATGCGCTCGTGCACGTCCACCTGCGTGGCCGCCAGGCCTATGCCGTTGGCGTCGTACATGGTGGCGAACATGTCGTCGACGATGGCGCGTACGCGCTCATCGACCTGCGCGACGGGGCGCGCGACCTTGTGCAGGCGGGGATCGGGGTAGCAAAGAATCGGAAGAATGGCCATGGCGCGATGCTGGATATGTCGCTATTTTCGCCACTTTGCCCGGTCATTGCAGGCGCTGCCCACAATAATCATTGCCCGATGAAGGACTAGGGCAGAGAATCTCGAATCGTTTAATGAGTATCCAAGGCGGTTTCTTTTGTAAAAAAATTTACAGACTGCCGGTGGGAGGGGTGCTATCCAATGCATGACAAGAGAAACCATCTGACGGCCCTGGCCCGTTCGCGCGCGACGGCGCTGGGTGCCATGGTGCTGGGGCTGGGGCTGGCCGCGCTGGCGCCGGCCGCCCAGGCCCAGGGCTATCCCGTCACCGCTACCCAGCGCGCCACGGCGCAGCAGGTGGCCGCGCGCGGCGTGCCGCTGGCCGAACTGGCTCCGAACGCGCCCGACACCTATGTGGTCCAGCGTGGCGACACGCTGTGGGCCATCTCCGGCCTGTATCTCAAGCGCCCCTGGCGCTGGCCCGAGCTCTGGGGCATGAACCTGCAGGCCATTGCCAACCCGCACCTGATCTACCCGGGCCAGACCCTGTACCTGGAGAAGGTCGACGGCTATGCGCGCCTGAGCACCAGCCGCGGCGGCGGCGCGGGCGAGACCGTGCGCGTCTCGCCGCGCACGCGCTACGAGAGCCTGGCCGATGCGGCACTGCCGACCGTGAAGATGCACCTGATCGAGCCCTTCCTCGTGCAGCCCCTGGTGGTCGACGAGCTGGCCTTGGCGCAGGCGCCGCGCATCATCGCCACGCGGGACAAGCGCGTGATCATGGCCAATGGCGACCGTGCCTATGTGCGCGGGCCGCAGGGCAACCCGCTCGCAATGACGCCCGAGACGCCGCGCCAGTACCGGGTGTTTCGCAACGCCGTGCCGCTCAGGGATCCCGAGACCGGCCTGGTGTTGGGCTACGAGGCGCAGTACGTGGGCCGTGCCGAGCTCGCGCGTGGCGAGTCGCTCGAGCAGACGACGAAGGACGGGCGCGAAGCGGTGACGGATATCGTGCCGGCCACGGTGGACCTGACCGGCGTGAAGGAAGAGGTGCGCATCGGCGACCGCCTGCTGCCCGCACCGCAGCGCAGCCTGGTCAACTACGCGCCGCATGCGCCGCAGGGGCCGGTGCAGGCCAGCGTCATGTCCATCTATGGCAGCGGCGCCAGTGCCAGCGCCGGGCAGAACCAGGTGATCACCATCAACCGCGGCAGCGCGGACGGCATGGACGCCGGCATGGTGCTGCAGCTGCGCACCGGCGGCGAGCGCATCAGGGACAAGACCGACGAGGATAGGACCATGGTTCGCCTGCCGAGCGAGCCCAACGGCCTGGCCATGGTGTTCCTGACCTTCGAGCGCGTGTCCTACGCGCTGATCCTGCAGGCCGAGCGCGACGTGGTCGTGGGTGACCGCCTGGTCAACCCCGAGTAGGCGCCATTGATGGCGCGCGCACTGTGATGACCTCCATGGAGCGCGACGAACTTGCCGGCTGGCTGCGCCTGTCCACCACGCCCGGCGTGGGTCGGGGTGCGGCGCGACGCCTGCTGGCCGCGCTGGGCCTGCCGCAGGCCATCTTTGCGCAGCCGCCGGCGGCCTGGCGGTCCTGCGTGACACCGGCCCAGGCCGCGGCGCTGGCGCGCCCGCCCGAGACCCTGGAGGCGCTGCTGGAGCAGACCTGGGCCTGGCTACAGGACGCTGGCGAGCCCGCGCGCCGCATCGTCACGCTGGGCGACGCGGCCTATCCCCCGGCGCTGCTGGCCACCGAAGACCCGCCGCTGCTGCTCTACCTGCTGGGCGCGCCGCAGTTCGTGCACGCGCAGGGCCAGCCATTTGCGCCGCAGCGCTGCCTGGCCATGGTTGGCAGCCGCAACCCCACGGCCCAGGGGGCGCAGCATGCGCGCCAGTTTGCGCGCGCGCTGCGCGACGCGGGCCTGACCATCGTCTCCGGCCTGGCGCTGGGCGTGGATGCGGCGGCCCACGAGGGCGCGCTGCAGGCGTCGGCCGACCCGGCCACGCCGGCCACCATCGCCGTCGTCGGCACGGGGCTGGACCGCGTCTACCCGCGCGCCAATCGCGAGCTGGCCCAGCAGATCGCGCGCCACGGCCTGCTGGTCAGCGAGTACCCGCTGGGCACGCCGCCGCTGCCGGCCAACTTTCCCAGGCGCAACCGCATCATCTCGGGCCTGTCGCAGGGCACGCTGGTGGTGGAGGCCGCGCTGCAGTCGGGCTCGCTGATCACCGCACGCCTGGCGGCCGAGCAGGGGCGCGAGGTGTTCGCCATCCCCGGCTCCATTCACGCGCCGCAGTCACGCGGCTGCCATGCGCTGCTGCGTCAGGGCGCCAAGCTCGTGGAGGCGGCCGAGGACGTGCTGGAGGAGCTGCAGCCGGGCGGCGCTGCATCGCCACGGCCCGCCTCGGTGGCCGCGCCCGAGCCGGCACCGGCCACCCACCGGCATCAGGAGGTGCTGCAGGCGCTGGGCCATGACCCGTTGGGGCTGGATGCGCTCGTGGCGCGCACGGGGCGTGACGCCGCCACGCTGCAGGCCTGGCTGCTCGAGCTCGAGCTCGATGGCCTGGTGGCGCGCCTGCCCGGCGGCCTGTTCCAGCGCCTGGGCGCAGCCTGATTTACTATAAAAAGGTGAGCTGCTCGCGCTTGCTAGGAAAGTGTCATAGGCTGTTTTTATTCGATTCCCAGCATCAGCCTGAGGTTCTGCACCGCGGCGCCGCTCGCGCCCTTGCCCAGGTTGTCCAGCCGCGCCACGAGCACGGCGTGGCGATAGGTCTCGTTGGCAAACACGCGCAGCTCGAGCTGGTTGCTGTCGTTGAGCGCCTGGGCATTGAGCTTGCCGTCCTCGGTGGCGGGCAGCACCTTCACCCATTGCTCGGGCGTGTTGCTGCGGGTGTAGTGCGCGGCCAGCGCGTCGTGCAGGTCGGCGGCCTTCGGGCTGCCGGGCAGCAGATCGAGGTGCAGCGGCAGCTCCACCAGCATGCCCTGGCGGAAGTTGCCCACCGAGGGGATGAAGATGGGCCGGCGCGTGAGGCCCGTGTACTTCATGATCTCGGGCAGGTGCTTGTGCGACAGGCCCAGGGCGTAGAGCTCGAAGGGCGCGGCCTGGCCGGCCTCGTAGGCCTCGATCATGGTGCGCCCGCCGCCCGAGTAGCCGCTCACCGAGGGCAGGGCCAGCGCCTGGTCGGGGGCGATCAGCCCGGCATCGACCAGGGGGCGCAGGAGTGCGATGGCGCCCGTGGCGTAGCAGCCCGGGTTGGCCACGCGCGTGGCGCCGCGCACGGCCTCGCACTGGCCCGCGGCCAGTTCCGGGAAGCCGAACACCCAGCCCGGCGCCGTGCGGTGGGCGGTGGAGGCGTCGATGATCTTGATGGCGCGGCCCGTCTCGGCCGTGATGGCGTCCACCAGCGCCACGGTCTCGCGTGCGGCGTCGTCGTGCAGGCAGAGCACGACCAGATCCACGCCGGCGATCAGCGCGCGCTTGGCGCCCGCGTCCTTGCGCAGCTCGGGCGCAATGCTGACCAGTTCGACAGCAGGCATGGCCTGCAGACGCTCGCGAATCTGCAGGCCGGTGGTGCCTGCCTCGCCATCGATAAAGACCTTGGGCATGGGTGATCTCCTGCAGCGCCGCGCACAGGCGCGGCCGCATCGTCAATGTGCACCAAGCATGGTGCATCGCAACATAATACAATCGATGATTGCCATTCCCGGGCATGCGGCAGTTTCTGCACATCAATAGAACGGGTACAAACACCATCCTTCCCCTGAGAGAGACCTCATGAAGATTCACGAATACCAAGGCAAGGAAATCTTGCGCAGTTTCGGCGTGCCCGTCCCGCGTGGCATTCCCGCTTTCACGGTGCAAGAGGCCGTGGAAGCCGCTCAAAAACTCGGCGGCCCGATCTGGGTCGTGAAGGCGCAGATCCACGCCGGTGGCCGCGGCAAGGGCGGCGGCGTGAAGGTGGCCAAGACCATTGACGACGTCAAGAACCTGGCCGGCCAGATCCTGGGCATGCAGCTGGTCACGCACCAGACCGGCCCCGAGGGCCAGAAGGTGCGCCGCCTGTACATCGAGGACGGTGCCGACATCCAGAAGGAATACTACCTGTCGGTCGTGACCGACCGCGCGAGCCAGAAGGTGGCCTTCATCGCCTCCAGCGAGGGCGGCATGGACATCGAGGAAGTGGCGCACAGCACGCCCGAGAAGATCGTCAAGGTCTTCGTCGATCCGCTCGTGGGCTTCACCGACGCGCAGGGCCAGGAACTGGCGCGCGGCGTGGGCATGCCGGCCGACTCGGTGGAGCAGTTCGTGGACGTGTGCCGCAAGCTCTACAAGTGCTACATGGACACCGATGCCTCGCTGGTCGAGATCAACCCGCTGAACCGCGACAGCAAGGGCAACATCATCGCCCTGGACGCCAAGTTCAACTTCGACAGCAACGCGCTGTTCCGCCACCCCGAGATCGTCGCCCTGCGCGACCTCGATGAGGAAGACCCGGCCGAAGTCGAAGCCTCCAAGTTCGACCTGGCCTACATCAGCCTGGACGGCAACATCGGCTGCCTGGTCAACGGCGCCGGTCTGGCCATGGCCACCATGGACACCATCAAGCTGTTCGGCGGTGAGCCCGCCAACTTCCTGGACGTGGGCGGTGGCGCCACGCCCGAGAAGGTCACCGAGGCCTTCAAGATCATGCTCAAGAACCCCAAGGTCAAGGGCATTCTGGTGAACATCTTCGGCGGCATCATGCGCTGCGACACCATCGCCACCGGCGTCATCACCGCCTGCAAGGCCGTGAACCTGCAGGTGCCGCTGGTCGTGCGCATGAAGGGCACGAACGAGGAGCTGGGCAAGAAGATGCTGGCCGAGTCCGGCCTGCCCATCATCAGCGCAGACACCATGGCCGAAGCCGCCACCAAGATCGTCGAAGCCGTCAAGTAAGCCCCCGGAGAGAACAACATGTCGATCTACATCAACAAAGACACGAAAGTCATCACCCAGGGCATCACGGGCAAGACTGGCCAGTTCCACACCGAGAAGTGCCAGGAATACGCGAACGGCAAGAACTGCTTCGTCGCCGGCGTGAACCCGAAGAAGGCCGGTGAGTCCATCTTCAACATCCCGATCTACGCCAGCGTCAAGGAAGCCGCGCAGCAGACCGGCGCCACCGTCAGCGTGATCTACGTTCCGCCCGCAGGCGCGGCCGCCGCCATCCTGGAGGCCGTCGAGGCCGATCTGGACCTGGCGATCTGCATCACCGAGGGCATTCCGGTGCGCGACATGCTCGAAGTGCGCAACAAGATGAAGGCCAAGGAGGCCGCCGGCGGCAAGAAGACGCTGCTGCTCGGCCCCAACTGCCCGGGTCTGATCACGCCCGACGAGATCAAGATCGGCATCATGCCCGGCCATATCCACAAGAAGGGCCGCGTGGGCGTGGTCTCGCGCTCCGGCACGCTGACCTATGAGGCCGTGGCGCAGCTGACCGAGCTGGGCATCGGCCAGTCGTCGGCCGTGGGCATTGGCGGCGACCCGATCAACGGCCTCAAGCACATCGACGTGATGCGCGCCTTCAACGAGGACCCCGACACCGACGCCGTGATCATGATCGGCGAGATCGGCGGCCCCGACGAGGCCGAGGCCGCCCAGTGGTGCAAGGCCAACATGAAGAAGCCCATCGTCGGCTTCATCGCCGGCGTCACGGCCCCTCCGGGCAAGCGCATGGGCCATGCGGGCGCGCTGATCTCCGGCGGCGCCGACACGGCCGACGCCAAGCTCGCCATCATGGAAGAGTGCGGGTTCAAGATCACGCGCAACCCGTCCGAGATGGGCCGCATCCTCAAGGGCCTGCTGTAATCCCGCGTTGCCCGGCCACGCCGGGCAAGTCTTGGCGGCATGGGAGTGAGAAACCCCAGGCTGCGTGCCATGACCAGACGCCAGCCCGAGCCATCGGGCTGGCGTTTTGCATTCTGCCCGGCAATGGCAGCCCGGCGGAGTGGGGCTTCATGCCCCGCCAGGGTGCACAGGCCGCGGGGGGCTGGCCGAATACCCGCCATGGAATGAAAAAAAAGCCGCTGCCGCTCGCCACAAAAGAGCGACTCGGTCTATGATGCAGTCCTCTGTAACATATTGCATCAATTCATAACATGGTGGGATCTCCACAGACGGTCACGGCAAGACAGCGCTTGCCTCTCATCCCACCTGCGCGTACCGGCCGGAGCATTGGATGATGTCTCCGTCCAACCCCGGCTACGAGTTTTTCGCGCTGACCGATACCGGGCGCGTTCGCACCAACAACGAAGACGCGGTGGCCATCCATGAGAACGTCCAGCTCGTGCTGCTGGCCGACGGCATGGGTGGCTACAACGCCGGCGAGGTCGCGAGCGGCATGGCCATCAACGTCATCGGTGCCGAGTTGGCGCAGTGGCTCGAGGAGGCGCCGGCCGCCGTTTCCATCGCCGAGGTGCGGCGCGCGCTGCAGACCTGCGTGGACAACGCCAACCAGGCCATCTTTGGCGCGTCGCTGGCCAATCCGCAGTATCTGGGCATGGGCACCACCCTGGTCGTCGGAGTCTTTTGGGCCGGGCGCCTGATCCTGGGTCATATCGGCGACTCGCGCTGCTATCGCCTGCGCGGCAACGAGCTGCGCCAGATCACGCGCGACCATTCCTGGCTGCAGGAGCAGATCGATCTGGGCCTGCTCACGCCCGCGCAGGCCGCCATGTCGGGGCTGGGCAACCTGGTCACGCGTGCGCTCGGGGTGGACAGTACGGTGCACCCCGAGATCAACGAGTTTCCCGTCGAGCCGCAGGACCTGTTCATTCTGTGTTCCGATGGACTCACGGACATGGTGGGCGACGATACACTCGCCGAGCTCGCACGCCTGCCGATTGCACTGGCCGAGAAGGCCCGGCGCATGGTCGCCACGGCCAATGCCATGGGCGGGCGCGACAACATCAGCGTGTTGCTGGTGCGGGCGAAAGGGCGCAGGAGGCGTGGGTTGGTTTCCCGCCTTCTGGGGGCGTCATGAGTCGCCACGGTGCTATCGTCACCGCACAATCAGCGTAAACGGGGGGAACAGGGATCATGCCGAGAATGGTCGTGGCAATCGATGGAGCAGTCATCAAGGAGGTCTTGCTGACGCAGGGGCGCACGACCGTGGGACGCCGGCCCTACAACGACGTGGTCATCGACAACCTGGCCGTGAGCGGCGAGCACGCGGTGCTCGTCATGAACGGCGACGATGTCGAGCTGCAGGACCTGGGCAGCACCAACGGCACCTACGTCAACGGCAAGCCCATCAAGCGCCAGCTGCTGCGCAATGGCGACGTGGTGGAGATGGGAAAGTACCAGATCCGCTTCCTGCAGGACGCCCCCCCTTCCGGCTATGACAGGGCCCTGGCCTTTGCCAATGGCGTGTCGCCAAAGGAGCGTGCGGCGCCCGTGGGGGCCGGTACGAACGCGATCGTGCGTGTCGTCACCGGGCCCGCCACGGGGCGTGAGGTCGCCCTCACCAAGGTCGTCACGACCATTGGCAAGCCGGGCGTGGCCGTGGCCTCGATCACGCGGCGGCACTACAGCTTCGTGCTGGCCCATGTGGATGGGGACGAGCTGCCGCGCCTCAACGGCACGACGGTGGGCTCCGACCCCGTGCCGCTCAAGACCGGCGACCGCATCAGCCTCGCCGGCGCCGAGATGGAATTCCAGCTGAGCTGAGCCCGCGCAGGGCATCTGCCAACGTGCGGCCACCCATGCAGGTACGCATACTCGGCTGCAGCGGCGCCATTGCCAGGGGTTGCCGCACGACCTCGTTCCTGCTCGACGAGCGCATTCTGGTCGATGCGGGCACGGGCGTCGGGGAGCTCACGCTCGACGAGATGCGGCGCATCGAGCATGTCTTTCTCAGCCACGCGCATCTCGACCATATTGCGGCCCTGCCGCTGCTGCTCGACGCCGTGGGCACCAGCCGCGCCCGCCCCCTGCAGGTCCATGCCCTGCCCGCCACGGTGGCGGCATTGCGCGCCCATGTGTTCAACGACGTGATCTGGCCCGACTTCACGCGCATCCCGACGCCGCGGGCGCCCTTCGTGCAACTGCAGCCCCTGGGCGTCGGCGACGGCTTCGCCATCGCCGGTCTGGTGCTGGAGGTGCTGCCTGCGCGCCACAGCGTGCCCGGCGTGGGCTACGCCGCCAGGGGCGGGCTGGGCTGGTGGGTCTACAGCGGCGACACCGAGGGCGAGAATCCGGCGTTCTGGCGCCGCATCAAGGCCCTGCATGGCGAGCGCGGCGGCGTCGCGGCGCTGTGCATCGAAACCGCCTTCAGCAGCGCCGAGGCAGGGCTCGCGCGCGCCAGCCGCCACCTCTCTCCCATCGCACTCGCGCGCGAGCTGGCCGGGCTGCCCGCAGGCAGCGACATTCCCATCTACATCACCCACACCAAGCCGCGCGAGAGCGCGCTCATCATGCGCGAGGTGCAGGCGCTCGCGCCCGGCGGGTTGCGCCTTCTGGATCTGCAGGCCGTGGACATGCTGGAACTGTGACGCGGCTCGGCCCGGCACCGGGCCGCCGGTTCAGGCGACGAAGCTGCCGGACTTGCCGCCATGCTTTTCGAGCACGCGCACGCCGGTCATCACCATGCGCTTGTCGGCCGCCTTGCACATGTCGTAGATGGTCAGAAGGGCCACCTGCACGGCGGTGAGCGCCTCCATCTCCACGCCCGTGGGGCCCACGGTCTCCACGGTGGCGGTGCATTGCACCGCCGCGTCGGCGGGCAGCAGCGCAAACTCCAAGGCCACGCGCGTGAGGGCCAGCGGGTGGCACAGCGGGATCAGGTCGCTGGTGCGCTTGGCCGCCATGATGCCGGCGATGCGCGCGACGCCGAGCACGTCGCCCTTGCGCGCCTGGCCGGATGCGATCAGCTCCAGCGTGGCGGGCTGCATCTCGATGCGGCCCTGGGCAACGGCGATGCGATGCGTGGCGCTCTTGGCTCCCACGTCGACCATATGGGCCTGGCCCTGGGCATCGAAGTGGGTCAGCGGGGAAGGGGTCTGGGTCATGGCAGGCTTGCAGGCGGGGAAACATTTACGGAGCCGGGGCATCATACGGCCATGTGCCAGCGGTTGTGGCCCGCCGAAGCGGGTGGAGGATAGGGGTGCAGAAATTCAAGTCAAATTGGCGTTTGGCGCTTGCTGGTAAAGCGCTGGCAGCTTCTGTTTTGATAGTTGGCGGTGGCATGTTCGCGCCCCTGGCCCAGGCGCAGTCGCAGCTGCCCATGATGGGCGACGGGGCCGAGATGACGACCAGCGCCGAGCGCCGGCTGGGCGACAGCATCATCCGCGAGCTCTACCGCGACCCGGACTACATCGACGACCCGGTGCTGCAGGAATATGTCCAGGGCCTGTTCCAGGCTCTGGTGCACGCGGCCGAGGCGCGTGGCGAGCTCTCGCCCGAGCTCCAGGAGCGCTTTGCCTGGCAGATCCTGCTGGGCCGCGACCGCTCGGTGAACGCCTTCGCGCTGCCTGGCGGCTACTTCGGCGTGCACCTGGGGCTGATCGCCGTGGTGGCCACGCGCGACGAGCTGGCCTCGGTGCTGGCGCATGAGCTCAGCCATGTCACGCAGCGCCACATCGCGCGCCTGATGGCCCAGCAGGGCCGGCAGACGCCATTGATGCTCGGCGCCATGGTGCTGGGCGCGCTGGCGGCGGCCAAGAACCCGACCGCGGCCCAGGCCATGATGGTCGGCGGGCATGCGCTCGCGGTGCAGAACCAGCTCAACTTCTCGCGCGACATGGAGCGCGAGGCCGACCGCGTGGGCTTTGGCCTGATGCAGCCCGCGGGCTTTGCGCCCCAGGGCTTCGTGGCCATGTTCGACAAGCTGCAGCAGGCCAACCGCATCAACGACAACGGCAGCTGGCCCTATCTGCGCAGCCACCCGCTGACCACGCAGCGCATTGCCGACATGCACAGCCGCATTCCACAGGGCGCCGCGGCGCCGGGCGCGCCGACGGCCGAACATCTGATGATGGCCGCGCGCGCGCGCGTGCTCATGCGCCCGGGCGTCGACACCTGGCGCCAGTGGGTGGCAGAGCCGCAGGACGTCGGCTTTGCCGCGCGGCCACGCGCCCAGCGCGTGCCGGCCTGGTATGCGGCCACGCTCAGCGCCGTGCAGCTCGGTGACCATGCGGCGGCACGCCGCAGCCTGCGCGGACTGTTGGCCGACGTGCAGGACGATGCCGCGGCGCTGCGCCAGGCGCGTCTTTTGGGCGCCGAGGTGGAGCTGGCCGCGGGCGACGCGGCCGCGGCGCTGGTCCATCTGCAGCACGACAGGGCGGCCCAGGACAAGGGCGGTCGGCCCGAGCTGCTGCTGCGCGCCCAGGCCCTGCTGCGCAGCGGCGCGGCCGCCCCCATGGCCGGACCGCTGCAGACCTGGGTGAGCGCGCACCCAGGCGATGCGAACGCATGGCAGACCCTGGCGCAGGTGTGGCAGCAGCAGGGCCAGCGGCTGCGCGCCGTGCGTGCCGAGGCCGAGGCCCAGGTGGCGCGCTACGACTACGCCGCCGCGGTCGATCGCTTCAAGGCCGGGCAGGATCTGGCGCGCAGCCTGGCGCGGCAGGGCGCCGGCGGGGACTACATCGAGGCCTCGATCATCGACACGCGGCTGCGTGCCGTGCAGTCACTTCTGAAGGAACAGGCCGCCGAGCGCTGATTCGATCACCAGGCCCAGCAGCGAATAGATCAGCGAGCCTATCAGCGCCGCCGTGAAGCCGTGGACCTGAAAGCCGTCGCCCAGCACCGAGGCGGCGGCCCAGAACATCAGGGCGTTGATGACGAAGAGGAACAGCCCGATGGTGACGATGGTCACCGGCAGCGTGAGGATCACCAGAACGGGCCGCAGCACCACGTTGAACAGGCCGATGACGAAGGCCGCGAGCAAGGCAGCGCCGAAGCTGCGCACCTCCACGCCGCTGTAGACATAGGCCACGCAAAGCAGGGCGGCCGCGCTCAGCAGCCATTTGAGAAGCAGTCGCATATCAATCCGTTGCAAGCATGAACATCAGGCCCAGGCCGGTCAGCGAGCCGGGCACGGACCAGCGCCGCGCGGGCTTGCGGATGACGATGGGTGCCGCCTTGGCCTCCTGCGCGTCGGCCTGCTGCGGCGCCGGCGTCTCGAGCTTGGGGCGGCGCGCATCGAGCACGGCCGTCTGGGCGCCATGCTCGGCCTGCAGCTGGCCGAGCAGCTCGGGCAGCGGGCCCCTGGCCAGTACCAGGCTCACGCGGTGGCCGGCGCGGCTCAGCCAGGGCTGGAGCTCGCCAAACAGCCTGTCCGCCCATTTGGCGCGCCAACTCTCGCGCGTGCTGTGGCTCACCCACTTGCCGATGCGGTGCGTCATGCGCGGCGCGCAGGCCACGAGCACCCAATGCGTGGCCTCGGCGCTCGCGCCGGTGACCAGCGGCGCGAGCGCCTGCCGCGCGTGCGCGGCGTCGTCCACATACACGATGAGCGGGCGCATGTCCGTGGTGCAGCCGGTCAGTGCTTGGCGGCCGGTTCGGCGGTGCTGTTGCGCGCGGCGATGATCTTGCCGAGCACCAGCACCAGCAGGGCGCCGGCCACATGGGCCGTCCAGTACAGCGTGCGCGAGATCTCGGCCATGCCTTGCGCGTCCACCGTGCCCAGCTTGGGCATCCATTGCCACTTGTCGGGGTTGACGAAGGCCGGGTCGGTCACCAGCATGCCGCCCGCAATCCAGCCCAGCAGCATGCCGCCGGCGACGATGATGAAGGGAAAGCGCTCCATGAGCTTGATGACCAGCTGCGAGCCCCAGACGATGATCGGGATGGAGATCAACAGGCCCAGCACCACCAGCAGGGTGGAATGCGCGCCCGAGTTCTGTGCCGCGCCGGCGATGGCGATCACGTTGTCCACCGACATCACCAGGTCGGCGACGATGATGGTCTTGATGGCCGTGAGCAGCTTGTCGCTCTCCTGGATGTTGCCATGGGCCTCCTCGTCCGGGGCGATGAGCTTGACGCCTATCCACACCAGCAGCAGCGCGCCCACCACCTTGAGGAAGGGCAGGTTCAGCAGCGTCATGGCGAAGATGATGAGCACCACGCGCAGCACGATGGCGCCGGCCGTGCCGTAGATGATGCCCTTGGTGCGCTGCGCGGCCGGCAGCTTGCGGCAGGCCAGCGCGATCACAACCGCGTTGTCGCCGCCGAGCAGGATGTCGATGATGATGATCTGCCCGAGCGCGATCCAGAACGGGGCGTGGGTGAGAAAGTCCAAATCCATAGTGTGAGTACCTTGAAGTCGATTGCCGGCTCGGGGGAGCCTGGCTGCGTCCGAAAAATACCGGCCACCATGGATGGTGCGCAGCGACTGCCTGCAGGCAGGGAGAACCTGCTTGCACCAATGGGGCGCGCTTTGAACCGACCAGAAAGTGGCTGTGGCTCAAAGGTCTTGTTCGGTGCCCGCTGCGGTGGCGCCTGGCAGGCCGGAAGCACAAGGCTTCGTCTTGACGACCTGACATCCGTTTGCGCGGCCCGCAAGGCATGGCGCAAACGGGGAACTACTCCCCTTTGAAGGGCGCGATTAAACCATGATTCCCGGCCCTTGGCAAAGACCGGGCCGGCGGTGGCGGCACATCGGCCGCACTATCATGCGTGGCCCCTACCGCCTGTAGCCGCGCACCGTCCCGCGCATGACCGACCGCATCCACATCACCGACATGGAGGCCGCCATCAACCACTGGCGTGCCCGCGCGCCCTCGCCCGACGGCGTGCACCTGGCGCCCGAGCTCGCGGCGCTGGCCGAGGTCTATGCGCGCATGGTGGTCGCGCGCGCCGAGGAGGTGGAGGAGCGCCTGCTCACGCCCCAGGCCCGCGCCGCGTGGCTGGATTGGTATGCCACCACGCCGGACACGCCCTGCATCGCCATCTGCTCCACGAGCCAGGGCGACGCCTGGTGCAAGGGCTGCGGGCGCAGCTTTGCCGAGGTGCAGCAGTGGCTGGAGATGAGCCCCGCGGCCAAGCGCGCCGTCTGGCGCCGCATCACGCGCGAGGGCCAGGCGCTGCGCTTCACGCGCTATGCCGAGCGCGCGCTGTGAGCATGCTTTGACCATGGCCCAGGCCTGGGCTATCGTGGCGCCATGCTGCGCTTGACCCAGGCTCCCGACATCGCCATGGCCACGCTGTGGTGCGACCTGCTGTGTGAGGCCGGCCTGCCCGCGAGCGTGCAGCGCCAGCACCTCGGGGCGGCCGCGGGCCAGCTGCCGCCCGGCGAATGCCTGCCCGAGATCTGGCTCGCGCATGCCGAGCATGCCGACCGCGCCCGCGCGCTGCTGCGCGACTATGAGCGCCTGCCGCAGCGCCACTGGATCTGCCGCGGCTGTGGCGAATCCATTGAGGGTGGCTTCGAGCAATGCTGGAACTGCGGCGCCCTGATGCCGCGCTGAAGCCCCGTCGCTATTTCCAGCGCAGCGGCTCGATGTGCACGCTGCCAAGCTGGCTGCTGAGCGTGAGCGCACCCTCCTGCACCGTGGCCTGCAGCTGCATGCTGCGCTCGGCCAGGGTGGCGAGCTGCTGCGTGGCCTCGGTGGGCAGGCGCCAGACCTGCAGCCGATCCAGGCGCGTGAGCTTGTTCTCCATGCCCTTCCACCAGACCTCGGCCGCGTGGTGAAAGGCGTAGACGACCACGGCATCCGCGCGGCTCGCGGCCTTGGCGAGGGGCTTGTCCTCGGGCTGGCCGACCTCGATCCACAGGCGCTTGCGGCCCGTGAAGTCGGTCAGCGACGCGTCCGGGTCGTCGGGGTCGGACAGGCCCGCGCCAAAGGCCAGTGTTCCGTCGCCGCGGCAGATGTCCTGGAGCTGGTGCGCCTGCAGCGCCAGCGCCGCCAGGCGCACCATCATGCGCTCGTCGGTCTCGCTCGGGTGGCGCGCCAGGGTGAGCTGGTGGTCGGCGTAGTAGCCATGGTCTATGTCGGCGATGGCCAGGTTGGCCTTGAAGATGGTGGACTTGAGCGCCATGCGTTTCGCACTTTCAAAATGAGAGCTGCCCGCGCTTGACTGGCAAGGGCGGGCAGCCAAAAAGACTAAAAATCAGGATCAGACGCGGCGCGCGAGCTCGGCGGCCTTGCCGGTGTAGCTGGCCGGGGTCATGGCCAGCAGGCGCTGCTTGTCGGCCTCGGGGATCTGCAGGCTCTGGATGAGCGCATGCAGGGCCTCGGCCGTGACATGCTGGCCGCGCGTGACTTCCTTGAGCTTTTCGTAGGCGCCGGCCACGCCGTAGCGGCGCATCACGGTCTGGATGGGCTCGGCCAGCACCTCCCAGCTCGCGTCGAGGTCGGCGGCCAGGGCCTCGCGGTTGAGTTCCAGCTTGTCCAGGCCTGTCATCAGCGAGCTGTAGGCCAGCGTCGCGTAGCCCATGGCCACGCCGATGTTGCGCAGCACCGTGGAGTCGGTCAGGTCGCGCTGCCAGCGCGAGACGGGCAGCTTCTCGGCCAGGTGGCGCAACAGCGCGTTGGCCAGGCCCAGGTTGCCCTCGGCGTTCTCGAAGTCGATGGGGTTGACCTTGTGCGGCATGGTGGAGGAGCCGATCTCGCCGGCCTTCAGGCGCTGCTTGAAGTAGCCCAGGCTCACATAGCCCCAGATGTCGCGCGAGAGGTCCACGAGGATGGTGTTGGCGCGCGCGATGGCGTCGAACAGCTCGGCCATGTAGTCGTGCGGCTCGATCTGGATGCTGTAGGGCTGGAACGTGAGGCCCAGGCCTTCGGGCTCGTGCGTCTCCACGACCTTCTGGCTGAAGGCCTCCCAGTCGAAGTCGGGCCAGGCCGCGAGGTGGGCGTTGTAGTTGCCCACGGCGCCGTTCATCTTGGCCAGGATCTTCACGGCCGCGATGCGCTCTGCGGCGGCCTGCAGGCGCATGACCACGTTGGCCAGTTCCTTGCCCACGGTGGTCGGGCTGGCGGTCTGGCCGTGCGTGCGGCTGAGCATGGGCACGTCGGCAAAGGCGCGCGCCATCTCGCGCAGCTTGAGCAGGATGCGGTCCAGTCCCGGCAGGATGACCTGGTCGCGCCCGGCGCGGATCTGCAGCGCGTGGCTGGTGTTGTTGATGTCCTCGCTGGTGCAGGCGAAGTGCACGAACTCGGCGGCCTTCTCCAGCTCGGGGCGGGCCTCGAACTTGGACTTGATCCAGTACTCCACGGCCTTCACGTCGTGGTTGGTGGTCTTTTCGATGTCCTTGATGGCGGCGCAGTCGGCCTCGCTGAAATTCTTCACCAGACCCTGCAGATAGCCGCGTGCGCCCGTGGACAGGGGCTTGAATTCGGCAAAGCCGGCATCCGACAGCGCGATGAACCAGGCAATCTCGACCTGAACGCGGCGGTGCATGTAGCCATGCTCGCTCATGATGGGACGCAGGGCGGAGAGTTTGGCGGCGTAGCGGCCGTCAAGCGGCGAAAGGGCGGTAATGGTGGACAGGCTCATGGGGCGCAATTGTAGGTGGCAGGTGTGCGGGCGGCGGCTGGGGCGTTCCATTGGCCTGGGTGACCATGGCGCGCCGCTAGAATCATCCGCCCACCCCTCTCGCGCGCCACAGGCGGCGCCCAGAACTGACAAGACCACCATGAAGCTGATCGGAACGACGTCGAGCCCCTATGTGCGCAAGGTGCGCGTGGTGATGGCCGAGAAGAAGCTCGACTACCGCTTCCACGAGGACAACGTGTGGTCCGACGATACGGCGATCAGCGCCACCAATCCGCTGGGCAAGGTGCCCTGCCTGGTCATGGAGGGGGGCGAGGCGATGTTCGATTCGCGCGTCATCGTGGAATACCTGGACACGCTCTCGCCCGTGGGCAAGCTCATTCCAGCGTCCGGGCGCGAGCGCGCCGAGGTCAAGGCCTGGGAGGCGCTGGCCGACGGTGTGCTCGATGCCGGCGTGCTCGCGCGCCTGGAGGCCACCTGGGCCGGGCGCCAGGACGGCGAGCGCTGCCAAGCCTGGATCGACCGCCAGCTCGGCAAGGTGCGGCTCGGTCTCGCGGCCATGAGCCGGGGACTGGGTGAAAAGCCGTTCTGCAGCGGCATTCACCTGAGCCTGTCGGACATCGCCGTGGGCAGCACCCTGGGCTGGCTCGAGTTCCGCTTTCCGCAGATCGACTGGCGTGGTGACCACCCGAACCTCGGCCGCCTCATGGACAAGCTCATGCAGCGCCAGAGCTTCATCGACACCCAGCCGCGCTGACATCGGCCGCCCCACAACGCACAAAGCGCGCCTTCCGGAGGGAAGAGCGCGCTTTTGCTGCGGAATAAAAAATGTTGCGAAGCGCCCCGAAACGAATGAAGAGAGGGAGGGAGGAGAAGCGCCCCAGGGTTGCAGCCAGGTGATGCCTGGAAGACTTCGCAACAGCCAAAACAGTGTGGACTCAAGCCATAGACTTACATCCCTTGGTACATAGGAGTGGGGATGAGCGCAAAAGGTTCAACCACTTTGTGCATCAAAAAGCAAGCGGATGACCTGCGCAGACACGTTAGTTGACTTTCTCGCACAACGGAGCGGCCTGTGCGTAACTTCTTGCGTCCGATGTAAGAGTGCTGAGGCAAAATCCGCGAATCCTGCCTTGCGGGTTTCACCTTGTTGCCTTGTGACCCCCGAGGCGCCGGCGCAGCCATTGCTCGAGGTCGTCCACATAGGTGAACACGGCCGGCACCACGAGCAGGCTCAGCACCGTGGAGGTGATGAGTCCGCCGATGACGGCCACGCCCATGGGGGAGCGGAAGGTCATGTCCGCGCCGCCCAGGCCCAGCGCGATGGGCATCATGCCCGCACCCATGGCCAGCGTGGTCATGATGATGGGGCGCGCGCGCTTGTGGCAGGCGTCCAGCAGCGCGTGCAGGCGGTCCATGCCCTGGCGGCGCGCGACGATGGCGTACTCCACGAGCAGGATGGAGTTCTTGGTGGCAATGCCCATGAGCATGATGAGCCCGATCAGCGAGGGCATGGAAAAGCTCTTGCCCGTGAGCAGCAGCCCCACGAAGGCGCCGCCGAGCGACAGCGGCAGCGCCGCGAGGATGGTCACGGGCTGCAGGAAGTCCTTGAACAGCAGCACCAGCACGACGTAGATGCAGACCACGCCCGTGACCATGGCCAGGCCGAAGCTTGCGAACAGCTCGCCCATGACCTCGGCGTCGCCCACGTCGATCAGGCGCACGCTGGCCGGCAGCGACTGCACGGCGGGCAGCTGGCGCACGGCCTCGGTGACCTCGCCCAGGCCGCGGCTGCCGAGCTCGATCTCGAAGTTCACGTTGCGCGAGCGGTCGTAGCGGTTGATCACGGCCGGGCCGCCCGCGAGCGTGAGCCGGGCCACCTCGCCCAGGCGCACCGGGCCGCGGCTGCCGGGCACGGCCAGGTGTTCAAGCACAGCCAGGTCCTGGCGCGCCGCGTCGTCGAGGCGCACGACGATGGGCACCTGGCGCTGGGCGAGGTTGAGCTTGGGCAGGAACTGCTCGTAGTCGCCCACGGTGGCCACGCGCAGCGTCTCGGCGATGGCCTGGGAGGTCACGCCCAGATCCGCGGCGCGCGCGAAGTCGGGGTGCACGGCGATCTCGGGGCGCACCAGGCTGGCCGTGGAGCTCACGCCGCCTATGCCGGCTATGGTGCGCAGCTCGCGCTCGACGGCGCGCGCGGCCGTGGACAGCGCCTGGGGATCTTCGCTGGCCAGGGCCAGGATGTACTTGTCGTTCGATCCGCCCAGGCCCACCTTGACGCGAGCGCCGGGCAGTTCGGCCATGGCCTCGCGCAGCCGCTGCTCGATGTCCTGCTTGCGCGGGCGCTCATGGCGCGCCGCGAGGGTCAGCGTGAGCGTGGCCTTGCGCGGGTCGCCCGCGCCGGCGCCGGCGAACGGGTCGGCACCGGCCGAGCCGCCGCCAATGGTGGTGTAGATGCGCTGCACATGGCCCACCTCCATGGCCAGGGCCGCCGCGCGCAGGGCCAGGTCATGGGTGTCGGCGAGCTTGGTGCCCGGCGGCAGCTCCAGCGTCACCTGGGTCTGGGCGTTGTCGTCGGGCGGGATGAAGCCCGAGGGCAGCAGCGGGATCAGTGCCAGCGAGCCGACAAAGAACAGCAGCGCGCCCGCCAGGGTCAGCACGCGGTGGCGCAGGCACCAGTCGCTCGCGCGCATGTAGGCGGCCAGCCAGCGCGGCTCGCGCTCGGGCGCCACCAGCGGCTTGAGCAGATAGGCCGACATCATGGGCGTGAGCAGGCGCGCCACCACGAGCGAGGCGAACACCGCCAGCGCCGCCGTCCAGCCGAACTGCTTGAAGAAGCGCCCGGCAATGCCGCTCATGAAGGCCGTGGGCAGGAATACCGCGATCAGCGTGAAGGTGGTCGCGATCACCGCCAGGCCGATCTCGTCGGCCGCCTCCATGGCCGCCTGGTAGGGCGTCTTGCCCATGCGCAGGTGGCGCACGATGTTCTCGACCTCGACGATGGCGTCGTCCACCAGGATGCCCACGACCAGCGACAGCGCCAGCAGCGTGATGATGTTGATGGAAAAACCCAGCAGATACATGCCGATGAAGGCCGGTATCACCGAAAGGGGCAGGGCCACGGCCGAGACGATGGTCGCCCGCCAGCTGCGCAGGAACAGCCACACCACCACCACCGCGAGGATGGCGCCCTCGTAGAGCAGCTGCATGGAGCTGTCGTACTCATCCTGCGCGATTTCCACGAAGTCCAGCGTGCGCGTGAGCGTGAGGTGCGGATGCTCGGCGCGCAGGCGCTCGAGCGCGCGCTGCACGCCCGCGCCGACCTCCACCTCGCTCGCGCCGCGCGAGCGCGAGACCTCGAAGCCGATCACGGGCCTGCCGTCGAGCAGGGCCGCCGAGCGCGGCTCGGCCCAGGTGTCGCTCACCCGGGCCAGCTGGTCCAGCCGTACATGGCGCCCGCCCGATATCGGAATCTGCAGCGCCGCGATCTGCTCGGCCGTCTGCATGGTGGCCAGCGTGCGCAGGGGCTGCTCGGCGCCGCCCAGATCGGCGCGCCCGCCCGCGCTCTCGAGCTGCACGGCGCGCAGCTGCTGCGAGACCTCGGCCGCCGTCACGCCCAGGGACTGCAGCCTGAGCGGATCGAGCGCCACGCGCACCTCGCGCGTGACGCCGCCCACGCGCGTGACGGCGCCCACGCCCGTCACGGCCAGCAGGCGGCGCGTGAGCTGGTCGTCGACGAACCAGGACAGCTCCTGCTCGTCGAGCCGGCTCGAGGCGATGGCGAAGGCCAGGATGGGCTGGCTCGACAGCTCGAGCTTGGTGACCACCGGGTCGCGCAGGTCGGCCGGCAGGTCGGCGCGCACGCGCGAGACGGCCGAGCGCACGTCGTCCACGGCCTCCTGCACGGGCTTTTCGAGCTCGTACTCGGCGGCAATGGTGGCCGAGCCGTCCACCAGCGTGGTGGTGATGTGCTTGAGCCGCTGCGTGGTGGCGATGGCGTTCTCGATCTTGCGCGCCACGTCGGACTCGAGCTGGCCCGGCGCCGCCCCGGGCAGCGTGGCCGTGACGATGACCACGGGCAGGTCCATGTCGGGAAAGTTCTGCACCTTCATGGCGCGGAACGACATCAGCCCGGCCAGCGTCAGCAGCACGAACAGCATGGCCGCCGGCACGGGGTTCCTGATCGACCAGGCAGACAGGTTCATGAGCGTATATTGCTTTATATTTGATAGCTGCCGACGCTTTACTGTCGGGCGATGGAGGCTGTTTTTGCTCTGATTATTCGACCACGCGCACCATGTCGCCATCGTTCAGGAAGGCGCCCCCCTGGCGCACGATGCGGGCGCCCGCCGACAGGCCGGCGGTGATCTCCACGCGCCCGTCCACGCGCTGGCCGGTCTGCACGCGGCGCATGGCGACGCGCCCGTCGGCGCCGACCTCGAACAGATGGTGGAATCCGTCGCGCACCACCAGGGCCGACAGCGGCACGGTCAGGGCCTCGTGCCGGCCGAGCAGAAACTCGCCGCGCGCGAACATGCCGGCGCGCAGATCGGGGTGGGCCGGCAGGTCCACGTAGACCAGGGCATTGCGCGTCTGCGCATCCACCGTGGGTGCGAGCATGCGCACCCGGCCCTCGACCTGGGCGTCGCCCGCCGTGGCCACGAGCACCTTGCCGCCGGTGCGCAGCTGGGCCAGATCACTGGCCGCGACCTCGGCGCGCCATTCGAGCCGGCCGCGGCGCAGCATGCGAAACAGCTCCGTGCCCGCGGCTGCGACGGCGCCCACGGTCGCCTGGCGTGCCGAGATCACGCCCGCGTCGGGCGCACGCACCTCGGTGTAGCTCAGGCGCAGGCGCTGGCTGTCCACGCCCGCCAGTGCCGCGGCCACGCGCGCCTGGGCGGTCTGCGCAGCCGTCGCGTACTGGTGGATCTGCTGCTCGCTCATGGCGCCGCTGGCGCTGAGGGCGCGGGCGCGCTCGGCGTTGGCCTGGGCCTCGGCCAGGGCGGCGCGCGCCTCCTGCAGGTTGGCGCGGGCCTGGGCCAGGTCGGCGCGCACCTGCTCGCTCGCAAAACGCGCCAGCACCTGGCCGGCGCGCACCCTGTCGCCCACGTTGACCAGCACCTCGGACAGGCGCAGGCCGTTCACCTCGCTGCCTATGCTGGCCTCCTGCCAGGCCGCGACGTTGCCGTTGGCCGGCAACCGCCGCGCGAGCTGCTCGCGCCGGGGCTCGGCGATGGTCACTGTGAGGGCCGGGCGCGTGCCGCTCGCCGCGGGCTCGGGCGATGCGGCGCGCAAGGGCGCGCCGGCCAGCAAGGCGCCGCCCGCGGCAAGCAGGCAGGCGACGGCCAGGGCGGTCAGGGATGGGCGTGTCATGGAATGTCAGCCAAAGACGGCATGCCAGAGCGCGAGCACCGCGGTGCGCTCGGTGGCCAGGGCCTCGGGTGGAACGCGCGTGGGTTCCTCGTTCAGTCGTGCGCGGTGCTGCACCTGGCGCAGCGTGCGGTAGGCGTCGGCAGCGCCACGGCCCACGCCCTCGGGCAGCAGGCCCGCGGCCTCGGCGCGCTGCAGGAGCGCGATGTTGCCGAGGTTGCCCTGCAGCGTGGGGTAGGCCGCGGATTGCGACAGCACCAGGTACTGCACGGCAAACTCCGCGTCCACCATGCCGCCCGGGCTGTGCTTGACCTCGAACCAGTCGGCGCCGACCGGGTGGGCCGAGCGCATGCGCTCGCGCATGGCCATGATCTCGGTGCGCAGCGCGGCGTGGTCGCGCGGCGCGGTGATCACAGCCTCGCGCACGGCGTCGAAGCGCGCGCGCAGGTCCTCGCTGCCGAGCACGAAGCGCGCGCGCGTCATGGCCTGGTGCTCCCAGGTCCAGGCGGTGTTGCTGCCGCGCTGCTGCTGGTAGTCGGCATAGGCCGAGAAGCGCGTCACGAGCAGGCCCGAGTTGCCGTTGGGGCGCAGCGCGGTGTCGATCTCGAACAGGTCGCCCTCGCCGGTCTTCACCGTGAGCCAGTTGATGAGCTTGCGCACGAAGGCCGCGTAGACCTCGGGCGCGCGCTCGTCGTCGTCGTCGAAGACGAAGACGATGTCCAGGTCGCTGCCGTAGCCGAGCTCCTTGCCGCCGAGCTTGCCGTAGCCAATGATGGCGAACTGTGGCTCGTTGCGGTGGCGGTTCTTCAGGCGACTCCAGCACCACTGGGCCGTCACGCGCAGCACGCAGTCGGCGAGCAGCGACAGGTCGTCGGCCACCTGCTCCACCGTCAGTCGCCCCTCCACGTCACGCGCCAGCGTGCGGAAGGTCTCGGCATGGTGGGCGCGGCGCAGCAGGTCGAGCAGGTTTTCGTCATCGTCCTCGCCGGTGGACTGCAGCGCCGTCAGGCGCAGCGCCAGCTCTTTGTCGAAGTCCTCGGCCACGAAGCGCTCGGACAGCAGGGCCTCGCTGGCCAGCTCGTCGACCACGCCCGGGTGCTGCAGCATGTAGCGCGCGGGCCATTTGGCCGCGCCCAGCAGGTGCAGCAGGCGCTCGTGCACCAGCGGGCGCTCGAGCAGCAGCGCCAGATAGCTCTCGCGGCGCAGCAGCGGCTCGAGCCAGCCCACGAGGCGCACGGCCGCCTCCTCGCTCACCTGGCCCGCGGCCTGCCACTGGGCCGTGCGCTGCACGATGCGCAGCAGGCGCGCACGCGCCTCGTCGCGCAGGCCCTGCACGCGCGCATGGCTGCGCCATTCGGCCACGCGCTCGCGCAGCGCGGGCGGCAGTTCCTCGAGCAGCGCCTCGAGCTCGGGCGCGGGCGCCTCGGCCGCGCGCGCCTTGCCGCATCCGCCGTTGCTGCAGCGCCTGGGCTGCGCCCCGCCCAGCAGGGTGTCGAACTCCTGCGCCACGATCTCGCGGTGGGCGTCGAGCTCGCGCAGAAAATCGCAGCACGACAGGCCCATGGTGTGGGCGATCCAGGCCAGATCCTCGTCGCGCGTGGGCAGCACATGGGTCTGCTGGTCGTCCAGGTACTGGATGCGGTGCTCCACGCGGCGCAGAAAGGCATAGGCGGCGGCCAGCTGGGCGGCCTTGTCGGCCGGCATGAGCCCGGCCTGCTCCAGGCGCGCGAGCGCGTCGAGCGTGGGGCGCCGGCGCAGCTCGGGGAACTGGCCGCCACGCACCACCTGCAGCAGCTGCACGGTGAACTCGATCTCGCGGATGCCGCCGCGCGAGAGCTTGACGTCGTTGGCGCGCTCGGGCCGGCCGGCGCTGCGCTGCACGGCATGGTCGCGGATCTGGCGGTGCAGCACGCGCAGCGCGTCGAACACGCTGTAGTCCAGATAGCGCCGGAAGACAAAGGGCAGGACCACCGCGCGCAAGGCCTGGACGTTGCTCGTGGCGATGCAGTCGAGCGGCGCCACCACACGGCTCTTGAGCCAGGCAAAGCGCTCCCATTCGCGGCCATGCACCTGCAGATAGTCCTCCAGCGCCGACAGCGACAGCGCGGCCGGCCCCGAGTTGCCGTGGGGGCGCAGCGCCAGATCCACGCGGAACACGAAGCCATGCTCGGTGGTGTCGCCCACGAGGCTGTAGATGGCCTTGATGGCCCGCGCGAAGTACTCGTGGTTGGAGAGCCGGCCGCGCCCGCCGTCGAGGCCTGCGGTCTCGCCGTCATGCTCGTAGACGTAGATCAGGTCGATGTCGCTCGAGACATTGAGCTCGCGCGCGCCGAGCTTGCCCATGCCTATCACCCACAGCTGCACCGGCTGGCCCTGGGGGCCGAGCGGTGCGCCGTGGCGCGCGTCAAGCTCGGCGCGTGCCTGGCGGCAGGCGCGGTCCAGCGCCAGCTCGGCCAGCTCGGTGACGGGGCGGGTGATGTCGGCCAGCCCCGCGCCCTGGTCGCAGTCGAGCACGATGAGCCGGTGCATGACCAGCTGGCGCAGTATGCGCAGCGCCGCGCCCAGGTCGTGGCCGCGCGCGAGCAGGGCGTCACAGGCCTGGCCCATGGTCTGGTGGTCGGGCACGCCCGCAGGCAGCAGGGACAGCTCCGCGCCGTAGCGGCGTTCCAGGCGCTGGAAGAAGCGCGAGTGCTGCGAAAGTGGTTCATTCGCGGCGGCGAGGTCGGTCAAAGGCATCGGCATGGCAACGGTTGCGGCTGAACTCCCGGCGGGATGGGCGGGTCATAATTCCTGCCTTCGATTCCACCTGACATGACAGCGCCGCCCACCCATCCTTCCCGCATGCTCAGGTTCGTGGCGGGCTGTGCGCGATGGGGCTTGGGATTGCTGGCCATGGTGTGGCTGCTGCTGGCGGTGGCCTGGGTGGCGCTGCATGGCTGGATTGTGCCGCGTCTTGGCGACTGGCGCCCCGAGCTGGAGGCACAGGCCGGGCGCACCCTGGGGGTGCCGGTGCGCATCGGCGCCATCACGGCGCGCAGCGGGGGGATTTTCCCCACGGTCGAACTGTCTCAGGTGGCCCTGCTGGACGGCGCGGGACGGGAGGCCCTGGTGCTGCCGCGCGTGGTGCTGGCCCTGTCGCCGCGTTCGCTGCTGCGCCTGGGCTTCGAGCAGATCTACCTGCAGGGCCCGGCGCTCGACATCGCCCGCACGGCCGACGGCGCCGTGACCGTGGCCGGCATCGTCATGCGCGAGAGCGCCGAGGACGACAGCGCCGCGGCCGACTGGCTGTTCGACCAGACCGAGGTGGTGATAGAGGGGGGCACGCTGCGCTGGACCGATGCGCTGCGCGGTGCCGAGCCGCTGGCGCTGACCGGGGTGAACCTGGTGCTGCGCAACAAGGGCCTGCACCACGCCATGCGCCTGGACGCCACGCCGCCCGCCGACTGGGGCGAGCGCTTCTCGCTGCGTGGCGGCTTTCGCCAGCCCCTGCTCACCACCCATGAGGGCAACTGGCGGCGCTGGACCGGCGTGCTCTACGCGGACTTCACGCGCGTCGATGTCTCGCGGCTGAACCGGTATGCGGATCTGGGTGCCATGGAGGTGACCCAGGGCCATGGCGCGCTGCGTGCCTGGGTGGATGTGCAGCGTGGCGAGGTCGCCGGCGCCACGGTCGATCTGGCGCTGGAGGCCTTCGATGCCACGCTGGGCCGGGAGCTGCGGCCGCTGGTGCTGCACGAGGTCACGGGCCGCGTCGGCGGCCGCTGGCTGGCGGGGGGCTTCGAGTTCAGCGGGGAGAACCTGCAGTTCCAGGCCGACGATGGCCTGCGCTGGCCCGGTGGCCGGCTGTTTCTGCGCTACACCGACATGGATCAGCCGGGTCGCGAGCGCGGCGAGCTGCAGGCCGACGCCCTGGACCTGGCCGCCGTGGCGCAGATCGCCGGCCGCCTGCCGCTCGCGCCCGCCGTGCATCAGGGCCTGCAGACCTATGCGCCCCGGGGCCTGGTGCAGCAGCTCAAGGCCAGCTGGCAGGGGCCGCCGGAGCAGCCGCGCCAATACCAGCTGCGGGGCCGGGTGACGGGCCTGGCGCTGGCCGCTCAGGGGCAGTCGCAGGCCGCCGCGGGGCTGAGCGGCGCCAACCTCGAGCTCGACCTCACGCACCAGGGCGGGCGCGCCGAGTTGGCCATGGCCGATGGCCAGCTGCTGCTGCCCGGCGTGTTCGAGGATCCGGTCGTGCCCGTGCAGCAGCTGTCGGCCAGCGTGCGCTGGCAGGTCGAGGGCGGGCGCATCAGCGTGCAGAGCAACGACCTGCGCTTTGCCAATGCCGATGCCGCGGGCGAGGCCCGGCTGGCCTGGCGCACCGCAGACGCCGAGGGCGAGCGGCGCTTTCCCGGCGTGCTCGACCTGTCGGGCAGCCTGTCGCGTGCCGATGGCACGCGCGTGCACCGCTATCTGCCGCTGGTCATCCCGGCCGAGACACGCCACTACGTGCGCGATGCCGTCGTGGCGGGCAGCGCGACCCAGGTGCAGTTCCGCGTCAGGGGTGGCCTGGAGGACTTTCCCTACGGTCATGCGCCCGACAAGGGTGAGTTCCACATCGCCGCACGCGTCAAGGATGTGCAGTACCACTACGTGCCTGCCCGCCTGCTCGAACGCGGGGATCTGCCCTGGCCGGCGCTCTCCGGCCTGTCGGGCGAGCTCGTCTTCGACCGCGCCAGCATGCTGGTGCGCAATGCCACGGGCGGCTTCGGCGGCCGGCCCGCGCTGCGCATCCCCAAGGTGCAGGCGCGCATTGCCGATCTGGAGCACAGCGTGGTCGAGGTCGAGGGCCAGGTGCGCGGCCCGCTGCAGGACATGCTGGGCCTGGTGAGCGGCTCGCAGATCGCGCAGCTCACCGCTGGTGCGCTCGAGGGCGCCACGGCCACGGGTGGCGCCGAGCTGCAGCTGGGCCTGAGCCTGCCGTTGAGCGATCTGGCGCATTCCAAGGTGCGCGGCAGCGTCACGCTGGCGGGCAATGATGTGCGCTTCGTGCCCGAGGCGCCCACGGTCAGCGGCGCGCGGGGCGTCGTGCAGTTCAGCGAATCGGGCTTCACGCTGACGGGCGTGCAGGGGCGCGCCATGGGTGGTGAGGTGCGCCTCGAAGGTGGCATGGGCCCGCCCCAGGGCGCACGGCCATCGGCCGTGCAGGTGCGTGCGCGCGGCACGGCCACGGCCGAGGGGTTGGTGGCCTCGCCCCAGCTCGGACTGCTCGCGCGCGTGGCGCAGCACGCCAGCGGCAGCGCCGCCTACACGCTGAACCTCGGCGTGCGCCGCGGCGCGCCGCAGATCGAGGTGGCGACCGACCTCGTGGGCATGGCCGTGGCGCTGCCGGCCCCGCTGGGCAAGACCGCGCAGCAGGCCCTGGCGGTGCGCTTCGACCACAGGCTCACGCCGGAGGCGGCCGCCTCGGACAATGCGCCGCTGCAGGATCAGCTCACGCTCGACGTCGGTGAAGTCCTGCGCCTGGCCTATGTGCGCGCCATCGATGGCGACCAGGCGCGCGTGCTGCGCGGTGCCCTGGCCGTGGGTGGAGCGACCCTGCCCGACATGCCGCAGCAGGGCGTGGCCGCCAGTGCCGTGCTGGACGCGCTCGATGCCGATGTCTGGCGCGCGCTGCTTGACAACCCAGCCCCGACCGCCGCCGCCACCGCCTCCACGGCGCCTGCCCTGCCGCTGGGCGATGGGCAGGCGATGTCGGACTACCTGCCGACCCGCCTCGCGCTGCGTGCGGCCACGCTCACCGTGCAGGGGCGCACGCTGCACGACATGGTGGCGGGCATCACGCGCAGTGCATCGGTCTGGCGCGCCAATCTGAGCGCGCGCGAGCTCGATGGTTACCTCGAGTACCAGGCCGGCACCGAGGCCGCGGCGGGCGCGCAGCCGGCGCCGGAGCGGCTGCATGCGCGCCTGTCCAGGCTGGCCCTGCCCCAGAGCGCCGATGCCCAGGTGGATGCGCTGCTCGATGCGCGCCAGCCCGCAAGGCTTCCGGCGCTGGACATTGTGGTGCAGGACTTCGAGCTGCACGGGCGCCACCTGGGGCGCGTGGACATAGAGGCGCACAACCGCACCACGCGCGGCGGGCAGCGCGAATGGCATCTGTCGCGCTTCAACTTCACGGTGCCCGAGGCCACGCTCACCGCGAGCGGCGACTGGACGCTGCTCGGCGAGGCGGGCAGCGCCGCGCTGCGGCGCACGAGCATGCAGTTTGCTCTCGATATCCGCGACTCGGGGGCGCTGCTGGCGCGCTTTGGCATGGACGGCGTGCTGCGCCGCGGCCAGGGGCGCATGGAGGGGCAGGTGAGCTGGCAGGGATCACCCCTGTCGCCCGACTATCGCAGCATGGACGGGCAGCTCAACGTGAGCATGGAGGCCGGCCAGTTCCTCAAGGCCGACCCGGGCATGGCCAAGCTGCTCGGCGTGCTCAGCCTGCAGTCGCTGCCGCGGCGCTTTGCGCTCGATTTTCGCGACGTGTTCAGCGAGGGCTTTGCCTTCGACTTCGTGCGCGGCGACGTACGCATAGACCATGGCGTGGCCACCACCAACAACCTGCAGATGAAGGGCGTGAGTGCGGCCGTGCTCATGGAGGGGCGTGCAGACATCGAGCATGAGACGCAGAATCTGCATGTGGTCGTCGTGCCCGAGATCAACGCCATGACGGCCTCGCTCGTGGCCACGGCCATCAATCCCGTCGTCGGTCTGGGCAGCTTTCTGGCGCAGGTCTTTCTGCGCGGCCCGCTGATACAGGCCGCGACGCGGGAGTTCCGCATCGATGGCACCTGGGCCGATCCGCGCGTGGAGCGCATCCGGGGACGCAGCCCCGCTGCCGAGGTCGAGCGCACGGGCACGGCGCCAGCCGCCCCAACAGGAGGAAAGCCATGAGCATGAAAGTCGCAGCCCTGCAAATGGTCTCTGGCGTGCAGCAGCAGACCAATCTGGATCAGGCGCGCCATCTGCTCGAGCAAGCTGCCCTGGCCGGGGCCGAGCTGGCCGTGCTGCCCGAGTACTTCGGTGCCATGGGCCTGCGCGACGAGGACAAGCTGCAGCTGCGCGAGACCATGGGCGACGGGCCGGTGCAGCGCTTTCTGTCGCGCGCGGCGCGCGAGCTCGGGCTGTGGATCGTGGGCGGCACGCTGCCGCTCGCGGGTGACGACCCGCGGCGCGTGTACAACAGCTCGCTGGTCTTCGCGCCCGATGGCGCCTGCGTGGCGCGCTACGACAAGATCCACCTGTTTCGCTTCGACAACGGCCAGGAGCGGTTCGACGAGGCGCGCGTGATCGCGCCGGGCCGGGACAGCGTGCGCTTTGCGCTCACGGCGCGCGATGGCCGGGTCTGGCATGTGGGCCTGTCCGTGTGCTATGACCTGCGCTTTCCCGAGCTCTACCGTGACCATGCACGCTCCGGCGCCGAGCTGCTGCTCGTGCCCAGCGCCTTCACCTGGACCACGGGGCGGGCGCACTGGGAGCTGCTGCTGCGCGCCCGCGCCGTGGAAAACCTGGCCTATGTGCTGGCCCCGGCCCAGGGCGGAACGCACGAGAACGGCCGGCGCACCTGGGGCCACAGCATGCTCGTCGATCCATGGGGCCAGGTGCTGGCGCAGCGGGCCGAGGGCGCAGGCGTGGTGCTGGGCGAGCTCGATGCCGACACCTTGCGCCATCTGCGCGGCCAGTTGCCGGCGCTCTCGCATCGCGTGCTGTAGGCCGCATCGGGAAAGTCATGCAGGACGAGGCGGACGGCGTGCAGGAGCAGGGCAGCGACAGGCTGCCGCGGCGCTGGCGCCGCTGGCTCGGCGCATGGCGGCGCTGGTCGCTGTGGGTGCTGCTGCTGGCGCTGGTGGCCAGCATGCTGGTGACGCTGGTGTGGCTGGCCGGCCGCTACGAGGCCGCCGAGGTGCAGAGCCGGCTCGAACGCGACACGGCCGACGCCGTGGCCGACATGCGCAGCGCCTTTGCGCACAACCTGCAGAACCTGCAGGCCCTGCAGGCGGGCGACCCCGACCTCACGACCTGGGAGCTGCGCGCCGGAGAGCTGCTGTCCACGCGCCGCGAGCTGGTGCGCATCGAGTGGCGCGACGCGCAGCTGCAGATGCGCGCGCATGCCGAATCGCCTTACCGCGCACCGCACTGGGACCAGGGCGAGCGCAGCAGCGTGCACTCCGAGGCGGCCCTGGCCTGCATCAACGCGCGGCGCATCACCGGGGCGTCGTATTCCAGCAGCTACTTCCAGCCCATGCCCGATGGCGTGGGCGCGGAGATGATGGAGGTCTGCCTGCCGCTGATCCACGAGGGGCGCGTGCGCGGCTTCGTCGTCGCCACCTACGCCCTGCAGACCGTGCTGCAGGACCTGGTGGCGCCCGGTCTGCAGCGTACCCAGGAGGTGTCGTTCACCGAGGCCGACGGCACGCGCCTGGCCCTGGTCGGTGCCATGCGCCGCGGCACGCGCATGTTCACGGCGCAGCAGCTGTTCGACCTGCCCGGCAACACCCTGGTGCTGCGCATGGATGGCTGGCATGCCGCGCCCAATGTGTTCCCGAACGTGCTCACGGCGCTGGTCACGGCCATGTCCATTGCGCTGGTGTCGGTGCTGGTGGTGCTGGTGCGGGACAACCGCCGGCGCCTGCGCGCCGAGCGCGACCTGGGCGATGCGCTGGCGTTTCGCAAGGCCATGGAGGACTCGCTCGTCACCGGCCTGCGCGCCCGTGACGTGCGCGGGCGCATCACCTACGTCAATCCGGCCTTCTGCAGCATGGTGGGCTTTTCGGCCGACGAGCTCGTGGGCCAGGCCACGCCGCCGTACTGGCCGCCCGAGCATGCGCAGGAATACGCCGAGCGCCAGGGCGTGCGCATGGCAGGCCGGCTCGACCCGCCGCGCGAGGGCTATGAGTCCATCTTCATGCGCAAGGACGGCACGCGCCTGACAGTCATGATCTACGAGGCACCGCTGATCAACGCCCAGGGCCTGCACACGGGCTGGATGGGGTCGTTTCTCGATGTCACGGGGCAGCGCCGGGCCGAGGAGCTCTCGCGCACCTCGCAGGAGCGACTGCAGGCCACGGCACGCCTGGCCACCGTGGGGGAAATGGCGTCGCTGCTCAGCCATGAGCTCAACCAGCCCCTGGCCGCCATCTCCAGCTACGCCACGGGGTCGCTGAATCTGCTCGAGCCCGGAGCCTCTGCCGCCGCGCCCGCCGAGCAGGACCTGGCCGACGTGCGCCTGGCCGTGCAGCGCATCGCGGCCCAGGCCGAGCGCGCGGGCCGTGTCATCAAGAGCGTGCACGACTTCGTGCGCCGGCGTGACCAGTCGCGTGAACCCATCGCGGCGCAGGCGCTGTTCGACGCCGTGCTGCCGCTCATCCGGCTGCAGGCGCACAAGCTCGCCGTGCGCGTGATGCTCGACATCCCGCCGGACCTGCCGCAGGTATGGTGCGACGCGACCATGGTCGAGCAGGTGCTGCTGAACCTGGCACGCAATGCCATGCAGGCCATGGACGAGCCCGAGACACGCACGCGCATCCTGGAGCTGCGCGTGCGCCGCGCACCCTCCAACGGCACCAAGGGCTGGCTGGAGTTCTCCGTGGCCGACATGGGCAAGGGCATAGCGCCCGAGGTCGCAAAGCGGCTGTTCACGCCGTTCTACACCACGCGTGCCGAGGGCATGGGGCTGGGCCTGAGCCTGTGCCGCACGGTGGTCGAGCAGCATGGCGGCTTTCTGGCCTACACGGCGCGCACGCCCCGTGGTACGGTCTTCACCTTCACGCTGCCCGTATTTGAGGAAACCAAGCACTGATGGACTCCACCGCCCCTGCCACCGTGTACATCGTGGACGACGACGCCGAGGTGCGCGAGGCCATGGCCTGGCTGCTGCGCTCGCGCCGCCTGCTGAGCGAGGCCTATGCCAGCGCCGAGGCCTTCGAGCTCATGCTGGAAGAGCGCGCCGCGCGCGGACTGGCCCAGCGCGGCCCCTGCTGCCTGCTGCTCGATGTGCGCATGCCCGGCATGAGCGGCCTGGCGCTGTTCGACAAGCTCGTCGAGCGCGGCCAGACGGCCGCCATACCGGTGATCTTCCTCACGGGCCATGCCGACGTGCCCACGGCCGTGGCCACGGTCAAGCGCGGCGCCTTCGATTTCTGTGAAAAGCCGTTCTCGGACAACCAGCTCGTCGACCGCGTGCTGGCGGCGCTGGAGCTGTCGGCGCGCCATCTGCAGGACTGCCGCGCGCAGCACCAGCTGCAGGACCGGCTGGCCGAGCTGACCGAGCGCGAGCATGACGTGATGCGCCTGGTGGTCGAAGGCCTGCCCAACAAGCTGATCGCGGACCAGCTCAACATCAGCGTGCGCACGGTGGAGGTGCACCGCGCGCGCGTGTTCGAGAAGATGCAGGTCAAGTCCGCCGTCGAGCTGGCGAACCTGCTGCGCGCCTGACGTTCTGCCGCTGCCGGTTTCAGCCCTGGCGCTGACCCACGTAGATCTCCACCCGGCGGTTGCGCGCGCGGCCCTCGGCCGTGGCGTTGGTCGCAATCGGCTCGTGCGAGCCGCGGCCCGCGACATGGATGCGCGCGCCGCTCACGCCGCGCGCCGTGAGGTAGTTGCGCGCGCTCTCTGCGCGATCGAGCGAGAGCGGGTCGTTGATGGCGTCGTTGCCCGTGGAGTCGGTGTGGCCGATGATGCGGACCTCGGTGTTGGGGTTGTTGCGCAGGCCCTCGGCGAAGCGGTCCAGGATGGGGCGGAAGCTCGGCTCGATGTCGGAGCGGTTGGTGGCGAACGAGATGTCGCTCGGAATGTCGAGCTTGAGCTGGTTGTCGGCCGTCTGCGACACGGTCACGCCCGTGCCCTGGGTGGCGGCCTGCATCTCCCGCTTCTGCTGCTCCATGTGCTGCGACCAGATGTAGGTGCCCAGCGCGCCCACGCCCGCGCCGATCACGGCGCCCGTGCCGGCCTTGCCTCCCGTCATGGCACCGATGGCGGCGCCGCCCAGGGCGCCCGCGCCCGCGCCGATGGCGGTGCGACGCTGGGTGTCGCTCATTTCGGCGCAGCCGGAGGTCAGCAGGATGGCGATCGCCGTACCTGCGATAAGAGAGTTGCGCATGTCGGATTCCTTGTATGAAGAGAGAGTGAGGGGTCGACGCCAAGCCTAGCAGGCATGGCGTGCGAGCGCTGTAGGAATGGGCCCCGGGGGCGGGCCGGCTGGTGACAACAACCGTCAATCCTCCTGGTCGGGCGGCAGTTCGCCCCGCTTGCGTCCGGAGAACATGGTCCACCAGATAATCCCCACCAGGATCAGCAGCGCCACCAGCGCCTCAAGCAAAATCAGCCCCATGAACCTTCGTCTCCTGCGCCTGCTTGTTACCGCGTCGATTGTAGGAATCCTCGCGGCCTGTTCCACGCCGGTGCCCCTGGGGCCGTCGGATCCGTCCGCGCGTCCCGCCGCGACGGGGCCGGCCGCGGCGGTGGTGCCTGGCACGCTGGCCCAGGCCAAGAGCCGCTGGGTGCCGGCGACCTGGAGCGAGCTGCCGGGCTTTGACGGCGATGCGCTGCACGAGGCCTGGAACGCCTGGCTGCGCAGCTGCGAGCGCCCGGCGCCGGCGTTTGCGCCGCTGTGCGGCGATGTGCGCCGGCTGAGCATCGCCAGCGCCGAGGAGCAGCGCGGCTGGATCATGCAGCGCCTGCAGCCCTACCGCATCGAATCGCTCGACGGCGGCGCCGAGGGGCTGCTCACGGGGTACTTCGAGCCCTTCCTGGAGGCCTCGCGCCGGCCGGGCAACGGCTTTGTCGTGCCGCTGTACGCGCCGCCGGCGGACCTGGGCAGGCGCCGGCCCTGGTATACGCGTCAGCAGATCGAGACCCTGCCCGAGGCCCAGGCCCAGCTCGCCGGTCGCGCCATCGCCTGGGTGCGCGACCCGGTGCAGGCCATGGTGCTGCACATCCAGGGCTCGGGCCGGCTGCGCGTCCAGGAGGCCGACGGCAGCCAGCGTCTCGTGCGCCTGGCGTTCGCCGGCACCAACGACCAGCCGTACAGGAGCGTGGGCCGCTGGCTGCTGGACCAGGGCCTGGTGCGCGACGCCACCTGGCCCGGCATCACGGCCTGGGTGCAGCAGAACCCGCAGCGCGTCAATGAGATGCTGTGGTCCAACCCGCGCTACGTGTTCTTCCGCGAGGAGCCGCTCGACGCGCTGGACGCCGGCTTTGGCCCCAAGGGCGCGCAGGGCGTGCCGCTCACGCCGGGGCGCTCGATCGCCGTGGACCGCCAGAGCATCCCCTATGGCACGCCCGTGTGGCTTGCATCGAGCGGGCCCACGGCCGAGCTCTCGCGCCTGGTGCTGGCGCAGGACACGGGCAGCGCCATCGTCGGTGCCGTGCGCGCCGACTATTTCACGGGCTGGGGCCAGGAGGCCGGCGATCTCGCGGGACGGCTCAAGCAGAACCTGCGCCTGTGGGCGCTGTGGCCCAAGAACTGACCCCCGTGGCCCAGGCAAGTCCGCTGCCCGCACGCAGCGGCAGATAGAGCTCGGTGCGCCATGCGCTCGCGTCCGAGCCGATCTCGGGCCCCGTGACATAGCATTCCCACAGCTCGCCCGTGGCGGCCAGTCCCTGCCGCGCGATCCACGCCTGCAGGTCGGCCCAGGCCCTGGGCAGGTCCTCGTAGCGGCCGCGGTACAGCGCATGGGCCGCGCGCATGACTGGCCATTGGCTCGGGTGCACATGGCCTGCCGCCCGTACCGGCAGGTCCACGGCCACGCCGACCTCGCAGTCGAAGCTGTCGGTGGGGTCACGCATGTGGTGCGTGAACAGCGGGCCCATGGCGCGGGCGCCCTGGGTCTTGATGCGGTCGAGCAGCTCGCGCACGCCGCGGTTCAGCGTGCAGGACAGCTCCTCGCGGGGGCAGTGGATGCGCACCACGGCAATCGCGCGCGCGGGGTCGATGTCGATGATCTTCGGTGCCTCGATCATGATCGCCTCCTGCGCCAGCATGCGGTTGCCCGGTGGCGGTGCCCCCGGGGCCTGGGCAATCGTAGATCGCACGCGGCCCTCTTGTCTGTAGGAGGGTGGCGAAAGCATGTAACCGTCAGCGCCGCCGCCCGAGCCACCAGCCCGCGGCCAGGCCCAGGGCGCCGAGCAGGGCCACCAGGCCGGCCGACCCCTTCATGTGCCGGCGGTGGCCGCCGTCGATGGCCGTGTGCAGCGACGGGCGGAACAGATTGCCCTCGGAGACGGGCGCGGGCGCCGCGCGGCGCAGCCCCTGGTCGCTGAGCCAGCGCAGCGCGCGCGCCGTGCCCTGGGGTGCGAGCGCGTGGGCGAGCCTGCCGGGCAGCGCACCCAGGCCCAGCCAGGTGACGGCGCGTGGTTCGGGGCTGTCGGCCAGGGCCACGATGGCCTGGGCCACGGCATGGGGATCGACCATGGGCAGAGGCGCGCGCAGGCGCCGGCCCGTGTAGTTGGCGCCATGGGACATGCCCGGGGTGTCGACCACGGTGGGCGCCACGTCGCAGATATGCACGCGCGGCAGGTCGGCGACCTCGGCGCGCAGGCTCTCGGAGAGGCCGCGCAGCCCGAACTTGCTCGCCGCATAGGCCGCGGCATAGGGCGTGGGCAGCCAGCCGCCGAGCGAGATCAGGTTCACCAGCAGGCCGCTGCCCTGGGCGCGAAAGCGCGTGAGTGCCGCATGCGCGCCGTGCAGGTGGCCGAGCAGGTTGGCCTCGACCACGCGCCGGTGCGCCGCCAGCGGCACGCCGTCAAAGCGCCCCACGGCACCCACGCCCACGGCGTTGACCCAGATGTCGATGCGCCCGAAGTGGCGCTGGGCCTTGTCGGCCAGCGCGAGCACGGCATCGGCATCGGTCACGTCCGTGGGTATGCCCAGGGCCTGGCCGCCCGCGGCGCGGCAGGCCAGGGCCACGGGCGCCAGGGTGTCGGCATTGCGCGCGGCCAGCACCAGGCGCGCGCCGCGCCCGGCAAAGGCCAGCGCCGTCGCATGGCCTATGCCGCTGGAGGCGCCGGTGATCACCACCACCGGCTCCGGCGGGGCGGCGGTCAGGCTGTCGGGTGCGGCGGCTGCGGAGGGTAGGGGCTGGCGCATGGTCTGGCCGGGGCGGTGGTGGCAATGCCTTGTTTGTAACCGCTAGTCCGCCATGGTGGCGTAGGACATGGCCCGCGCAGGAAATATGAGTCAAAACGGGCTCCAACGCCCTTCCATCAAGCGCTGAAAGCTATAAATTCAAAAGCAATCAGGGCAGTGGTCTTGCGCCAAAGCGCAGCAGCAGGCCGCGTGGCGTGACGCTGATGGCCTCGGGCTGCAGCCCCAGCGCGTGGACGGACGCCAGATCCTTGTCGCGCAGCCGGTGCAGCACGACCTCGCGCAGCGACTGGTCGGCAAGCTGCTGGCCGTAGCGCTGCAGGAGTGCGGCGGCCTGGGGCCTGAGGCCGTCCACGCGCAGCGCGTTCACATGCAGCTGGTGCGCGCGGATGCTGCGGTCCGTGGGCTCGTAGCGCAGGCCGAAGTCCACGTCGAACAGCCCGCCGTGGCGCTGCGCCAGCAGCGGGCCGGTGGCGGCGAGGTCGAGCACGGCGTTGAGGCGGTTGCTCTCGGGCAGCAGGGTCAGGCGTGGCGTCTGCAGTTCCAGGTCCAGCAGGCCGGCGAGCGGGTAGCTGCGCGGAAAGCGCTCGGCCAGGGCCTGCTGCAGCTGCTGCAGGCTGATGGTGTAGCCGGGCTCGGCGCTGGCGCAGCCGGCCAGCAGCGCCAGGGCCGCGGTGCCGGCGTTGTTCAGAAAGCGTCTGCGGTGCATGGGCCCGATTGTGCCGGCATGCGCGCCGGCAGCTTCACGGCTGCGCCGCCGCCTCGCGCAGCCGCTGGAGAGCGGCGCTGGCCGGGTCCACGGGGCGCTGCTCGCGCGCCAGCAGGTAGCGCTCGGAAAACAGGTCCAGCCAGGCCTGCAGCAGCGCGCCGGCGCGCAGGTCACCCGCCTGGGCCAGGCACAGGGCCGCGACCTCGGCGGTGCAGAAATGGTCGCCGCGCGTGGAGCGGCGCAGCCGGTAGCGCGAGGCCGTGTCGCTGTGCAGGCTGAGCACGGGCAGATGCGCCAGATAGGGGCTCTTGCGGAACATCTTGCTCGCCTCGGGCCAGGTGGCGTCGAGCAGCACAAACAGCGGGCGTTTGCCCGTTCCAGGGTCCGTGGGCGCCACTTGCTGCACCACGCGCTCGGGCGCGGCGAACTCGCCCGGGAACACCACACAGGGCTGCCACTCTGGGTCGGCGAGCAGGGCCAGCAGGGCCGGGTCGACCTCGGTGCGCGCCCAGCCGAAGGCATAGGTGTCGGCCACCAAATCGGCGATCAGCCAGCCGGTGTTGCTGGGCTTGAGTGGCTCGATGTCGTGCATCAGGAGGCAGACGCCGGCGCGCGCCTCGACGTGCGGGCGCAGCGCGCAGATGCAGTGGCTGGGCACGAGCCGGCAGCCCGGGCAATGCGCGCGGCGCGAGCCGCCGCGCGCCAGAAACGGCTTGGCGCTGCGCGCCAGGCGTGCGGCGCGCAGGCGGGAGACGGCGTGGGCCATGGCTACTCGACCTGCGCCGCCGCCAGGCTTTGCACGATGGCCTCGAGCTGGGCGCTCATGGGCAGGCCCAGGCGCTCGCCGCTGCCGGGCAGCTTCTGCAGGAACCAGCGCCGGTACTGGCGGTCGATCTCGCCGTCGCGGGCCAGCCGGCGCATGGCGTCCGTGACCAGCCTGGCCAGCTGCGGGTCGCCTTGGCGGAACATGATGGCGTAGGGCTCGTAGGAGAGCAGCTCGCCGACCACGGCCAGGCGCCCGGCCGCGTCCGGGGTCTGCGCGAGCAGGCCGTAGAGCAGCACGTCATCGGTGGCGAAGGCATCGGCTGCGCCGTCCGCCACCTGCGCGAAGGCCTGGGCATGGTCGGGCGCGACCACGATGCCCATGGGGATCTTCAGGCGCTGCGACAGGCTGCGCATCACCGGCTCGTTGGTGGTGCCAGCGGTCACGACCACCTTCTTGTCCACCAGGTCACGCCAGTCGCGTATGCCGCCGCCCTTGCGCACCAAGAGGCGCGTGCCCGCGACGAAGATGGTGGGCGAGAAGGCCACGGTCTTCTGCCGCTCCAGATTGCTCGTGGTGGAGCCGCATTCGAGGTCGGCCTGGCCCGAGGTGATGGCCTGCATGCGCGTGGCCGAGGTCACGGGCACCCAGCGGATCTGCAGCGGGCGCTGCACGGCCGTCTCCATCGCACCCACGAGGGACTTGCACAGCTCGATCGAGTAGCCAATGGGCTGGCCGCGCGCGTCGAGGTAGGAGAACGGCACCGAGCTGCCGCGGTAGGCCAGTGCCACGGTGCCGCTCGCGTGCACCTTGGCCAGCGTGCCCGTGAGCGCCTGGGGCCCGGGGTTGGCGGGGGTGCTGTCGATGTCCTGCGCCTGCGCGGCCAGGGCCGCCAGCAGGGGCAGGGCGCACAGCAGGCGGCGCAGGGTTTTCATGCCAGATCCTGTCCGGGAATCGGGTGGGCGCGCGCGGCGGCCTCCTCGTCCATGCGGCGCGCATGGGCGTCGGCCTCGTCCTGGGGCAGGAGCTGGTCCTCCCACTTGGCCACGACGGCGCTGGCAATCGAGTTGCCCACGGCGTTGGTGGCCGAGCGGCCCATGTCGAGGAAGGTGTCCACGCCCAGGATCAGGAGCAGGCCGGCCTCGGGAATGTCGAACTGGTTCAGCGTGGCGGCGATCACCACCAGCGAGGCGCGCGGCACGCCGGCCATGCCCTTGGAGGTGAGCATGAGGATGAGCAGCATGGTGATCTGCGTCGCCATGGACAGGTGGATGTCATAGGCCTGGGCGATGAACAGCGTGGCGAAGGTGCAGTACATCATGGACCCGTCCAGGTTGAACGAGTAGCCCATGGGCATGACGAAGCTCGAGATCTTGCGCTTGACGCCGAAGCGGTCGAGCGCGTCCAGGATCTTGGGGTAGGCCGCCTCGGAGCTGGCCGTGGCAAAGGACAGCATGAAGGCCTCCTTGATCAGCACCATGAGCCTGAAGATGCGCGGCCCGAGGAAGACGAAGCCCGCGAGGATGAGCAGCGCCCAGAGCAGGAACAGGCCCAGGTAGAAGTCGCCCATGAACACGGCGAACTTGAGCAGAATGCCCAGGCCGTTCACGGCCACCGTGGCCGCCATGGCCGAGAGCACGGCCAGCGGCGCGAGCTTCATCACATAGCCCGTGATCTTGAGCATCACATGGGCCAGCTCCTCGACCACCAGCACCAGGGTCTTGCCCTTCTCGCCGAGCGCCGCCAGGGCCACGCCGAAGAACATCGAGAACACCACGATCTGCAGGATCTCGTTGTTCGCCATGGCCTCGGCAAAGGACTTTGGGACAAGGTGGTTGATGAATTCCTTGAGCGTGAACTTGGCCGTGGCCAGGTTGGTCGCCGCGCCCACCTCGGGCAGCGGCAGGCCCAGGTTGTGGCCGGGCTGCAGCCAGTTGGCCAGCACCAGGCCCAGCACCAGCGACACGAGCGACGCGGTGACGAACCACAGCATGGCCTTCAGGAACACGCGCCCCACCGAGGCCGCGTCGCCCATGTGCGCAATGCCCACGACCAGGGTGGAGAACACCAGCGGCCCGATCAGCATCTTGATCAGGCGCAGGAACACGTCCGAGGCGATCGAGATGTAGCCCGCGATCTCCTTGGCGGCCTGCTTGTCGGGAAACTGCACGAACACGAAATAGCCGATGCCGATGCCGATCAGCATGGCGATGAGGATCAAATATGCAGGCGGTATGCCTCTTTTTTCGGAAATTGGGGCAGTCATGGTGTGATCCTCGTGCGGAGCGGGCTGTGTTCTATGTCGGGGTCTGCAGGCCGCGCTGCACGGGGGCTCGGCCCTCGAATGCGGCGAGTGCGCGCTGGATCTGGACGAAGTCGGAAAACCCCACCAGGTCGCCCGCACCATAAAACCCCACGAGGTTGCGCACCCAGGGGAAGACGGCGACATCGGCGATGGTGTAGTCGGGCCCCATGATCCATGTGCGCTCCGTCAGACGTTGCTCCAATACGCCAAGCAGACGCCGCGATTCTGCCACGTAGCGGTCGCGCGGCCGCTTGTCCTCATAGTCCCTGCCGGCAAACCTGTGGAAGAAGCCGAGCTGCCCGAACATCGGGCCCAGGCCGCCCATCTGCCACATCAGCCACTGCAGCGTCTCGTAGCGCGCGGCCGCATCCCGGGGCAGCAGCCGGCCGGTTTTTTCGGCCAGGTAGACCAGGATGGCGCCGGACTCCCACAGCGCCAGCGGCTGGCCGTCCGGGCCATCGGGGTCGATGATGGCCGGGATCTTGTTGTTCGGATTGAGCGCGAGAAACTCCGGCGAGAACTGGTCGTTGCTCTCGAAGCTCACCTTGTGCGCCTCATAGGGCAGACCCAGCTCCTCGAGCGCGATCGACACCTTGACGCCATTGGGCGTGGGCAGCGAATACAGCTGGATCCGGTCGGGGTGCCGGGCGGGCCATTTCGCGGTGATGGGGTGGGTCCATGCCATGGGCGTAGCCTCCTTCGGGGGTGGTTCAGGGGTGCGGCAGCGGCCTCAGCCCGCCTTGGCCGGCTGGTGCAGCACGCACAGCTTGTTGCCCGCGGGGTCGCGCAGGTAGGCCAGGTACATCCGGCCCGCGCCCTCGCCGCGCCAGCCGGGCGGGTCTTCGCAGGTCACGCCGCCGGCGGCCAGGCCCGCGGCGTGCGCGGCATTCGCCTGCTCGGGCGACTCGGCCACAAAACCCGTGGTGGCGCCGTTGCCGTGGCTGGCCGGTTCGCCATTGATCGGCGCGGAGATGGCGAAGGTGTTGCCGCCGTGGCGCCAGAAGGTGCGGTTCTTCGGGTCGGTGAAGCCCGGCTTGCAGCCCAGGCTGCCGAGGAAGGCGTCGTAGAACTGCCTGGATTTGTCGAGATCGCTCGCGCCGAGCATGACGTGGCTGAACATGTGCAAAAGTCTCCTGTGGTGGAATGGAACCGCCACGGCTGTGGCGGCCCGCATATCGTAGTGCGTGGCGCTGCCGGACCGGTCGCTGGGGCCAGGCCGGGCAGCGCAGCCTGCCTCAGGCCAGATGTGGCCCGAGCACGCCGGCCAGCTCGAACATGCCGATGCGGTCCTTGCCGAACACCGCGCGCAGCTTGTCGTCGGCGACGATGGTGCGCTTGTCCTGCGGGTCCTGCAGGCCGTGGGCCTTGATGTAGTCCCACATCTTCTTCACGGCCTCGGGGCGGGCCACGAGTTCGGCGCCGATCACGGCGGCCAGTGCGGCGCTCGGGGTCTTGCCGGCCGTCGTGCCGGTCTTGCGCGGGGTCTTGGCCGCGGCGCTCTTCTTGGTTGCAGGTTTAGTGGATTTTTGGGCTCCAGCTCCCGTCCCTGCTGCGCGAGCAGCTCCTGTTTTTGATGCTGCGCGGGCCGGGTACTTGCCCTCGCGCTGCTCGAACTCGAAGTTCACCTTGGCCGCCACCTTGTCCCAGACCAGATGCGCCTTGAAGGCGCGGCGCGTGCGGTTGGAGATGAACTTGTCCAGCAGGTCGGTCCTGCCGGTCTCGAGGAGCTTGTGCATCTGCGCGCGCTCCACGGGCTGCTGCAGGATGATCTTGCCGCTCTTGAAGCTGCACGTGGGCGTGGGGTGCTGTGCCGTGGGCACGGCGCGGCTGCAGACATAGTTGCTGCCATGCTCGTGCACCGGGCTGCCGCAGGCGGGGCACGGCCCCAGGCTGGCGTCGGCGAATTCGACCAGCTCGCCCGTTTCCTCGGCGTTTTTGTCGTCGCCGAAGTCGAATTCAAGCTTGTAGCGGCCCGGGGCCTCGTCGTCCTGCACGATGGCGACCTCGGCCGTGAACGGCCAGCCGGCCTTGGAGCGAAAGCCCTCGAGCGGGCCGAGCTTGCGCGCGCGCAGCAGTTCCTCGGCCTCGGCCGTCTCGAAGGTGCGGCCCGCGGGCGACTTGCCGAACGAGAAGCCGCAGCCCTCGCCGCCGTCCCTGCCCACGCAGGCATAGCGGCGGTAGTTTTCACGCACCACGCCGCCGCAGTTGGGGCAGGGGCTGGCGAGCTCGGCGTAGTCGCCGGGGATGGTGTCGCGGTCGTATTCCTTGGCCTTTTTGACCATGCGCTCGGTCATGGCGGCGATCTGCTGCATGAAGCTCTCGCGCGAGAGCTCGCCGCGCTCCATCTGCGCGAGCTTGTACTCCCATTCGCCCGTGAGTTCGGCCTTGCACAGTTCGTCCACCTCCAGGCCGCGCAGGAGCGTCATGAGCTGGAAGGCCTTGGCCGTGGGGATGAGCTCGCGCCCCTCGCGCAGCATGTATTTCTCGGTCAGCAGCCCTTCGATGATGGCTGCGCGCGTGGCCGGCGTGCCCAGGCCCTTTTCCTGCATGGCGCTGCGCAGTTCCTCGTCGTCGATCTGCTTGCCCGCGCTCTCCATGGCGCCCAGCAGCGTGGCTTCGGAATAGCGCGCGGGCGGTTTGGTCTTGAGCCCCTTGGCCTCGGCGAATTCGGTGTGCGTCATCTCGCCGGGCCGCACGGGCACCAGCGGCTGGCCCTTGTCGCCCTCCTTGCCGCCCTCGACCTCGCTCGCGGCCTCCTTGCCGTAGATGGCGAGCCAGCCGGGCTTGACCAGCACCTTGCCCTCGGTCTTGAAGTGGTGGCCCAGCACCTGGCTGATGCGCGTCGTGACCTGGTATTCGGCGCTCGGGAAGAACACGGCCATGAAGCGGCGCACCACCAGGTCGTAGAGCTTTTGCTCGGCCTCGGACAGGCCGTGCGGCGCCTGCGTGGTGGGGATGATGGCGAAGTGGTCCGACACCTTGGCGTTGTCGAAGATGCGCCTGGAGGGCCGCACATAGCCGTCGTCCAGCGCCTGCTGGGCGTAGGGCGCGAGGTGGCGCATGCCGCTCGTGGCCAACATGGCGAAGGTGTTCTTGGCCACCGGCAGGTAGTCCTCGGGCAGGGCGCGCGAGTCGGTACGCGGGTAGGTCAGGGCCTTGTGCCTTTCATACAGCGCCTGGGCCAGGGCCAGCGTGGTCTTGGCCGAGAAGCCGAACTTGCCATTGGCCTCGCGCTGCAGGCTGGTGAGGTCGAACAGCAGCGGCGATGCCTGGGTCGTGGGCTTGGATTCCTCGGTGACCGTGGCGGCCTTGCCGCGCACGGCCTGGGCTATTGCTTCGGCGTCCTGGCGCGACCACAGGCGGTCGGCGCGCGCCTCGGGGTCGTCGCTCTTCTTCCACTGTGGGTCGAACCATTTGCCCAGGTATTGCCCGGCCTCGGCCTGAAAGCCCGCGTGGATCTCCCAGTAGTCGCGGCTCACGAACTTGCGGATCTTTTCCTCGCGCTCGACGACGAGCGACAGCGTGGGCGTCTGCACCCGGCCCACGGTGGTCAGGAAGAAGCCCCCGCCCTGGGAGTTGAAGGCCGTCATGGCGCGCGTGCCGTTGATGCCGACCAGCCAGTCGGCCTCGGAGCGGCTGCGCGCGGCGCTGGCCAGGCCCTGCATCTGCGCGTCGCTGCGCAGGCTCTCGAAGCCCTCGCGAATCGCCTGGGGCGTCATGCTCTGCAGCCACAGGCGCCGGATGGGCTTGCCCAGCGTGCCCTTGGCGCCGCCCGCGTACTGCTCGATGAGGCGGAAGATCAGCTCGCCCTCGCGCCCCGCGTCACAGGCGTTGACCAGTTCCGTCACGTCCTTGCGCTTGGCCTGTTTGACCACAGCGGCCAGGCGGCTCTTGGTCTTGTCCACGGGCTTCAGGTCGAAATGTGGCGGGATCACCGGCAGGTGGGCAAAGCTCCACTTGCCGCGCTTGACGTCGTACTGCTCGGGCGCCTGTATCTCCACCAGGTGGCCCACGGCGCTGGTGACCACATAGCGCTCGTTCTCGAAATGATCCTCGTGCTTGTCGAACTTGCCGGCCACGGGCGTGAGGGCGCGCACGATGTCCTGCGCCACCGAGGGTTTTTCTGCAATTACCAGGGTCTTGGTCATGTGTGGGTCTATCGGGCCAAATCGCGCCATGCCGGCGCTTCTACAATCGTCGCTCCACGCGCGCACGCGCATGTGTGCACATATTCAAGGTAGCAGAGTTTCCCCCATGTCCCGCAAGTCTCCGACCGCAGCCCCCATGCCAGCCGCAGGGCGGCGCATACAGACCCGGCGCTCGGGCGTGCATGGCAAGGGGGTGTTCGCGCTGCAGGACATCGCCGAGGGCGAGGTCATCATCGAGTACACCGGCGAGGTCATCAGCTGGCAGGAGGCGCAGGACAGGCACCCGCACGACCCGGCACAGCCCAACCACACCTTCTACTTCCATGTGGACGAAGACCGCGTGATCGACGCCAAGCATGGCGGCAACTCCTCGCGCTGGATCAACCACAGCTGCAACCCGAACTGCTTTGCCGACGAGCGTGATGGTCGCATCTTCATCACCGCGCTGCGCAACATCCGCGCCGGTGAGGAGCTCAACTACGACTACGGCCTGATCATCGAGGAGCGCTACACCAAGCGCCTCAAGGCCGAATACCCCTGCTGGTGCGGGAGCAAGAACTGCCGCGGCACGCTGCTCGCCCCCAAGCGCGGCTGGGCGCCGCCGGGCCTGCCGGCGCAGCCCGCGGGCGACAGGAAGGCAGACGGCAAGAACAAGGGCAAAAAGACGGGCAAGAACGGAGGCAAGGCGCGATGACCCCGTTGCACACGCGCTGGCCCGCCGAGGCCATCTGGCAGGCCGTGGCGCCGCTGCTGCCGGGCTTCACCGTCGAGGTGCTGCCCAGCATCGACTCCACGAGCAGCGAGCTCATGCGCCGCGCGCGTGCCGGTCGCCAGGAGCCCACGCTGCTCGTCGCCGAGACACAGACCGCGGGCCGCGGCCGCCTGGGCCGGGACTGGCACAGCGAGGCCATCTACCGCGACACCGGCGTGGTGCCCGCGCTCACCTTCTCGCTGGGCCTGCCGCTGGCGCCGCGCGACTGGTCGGGCCTGTCGCTGGCCGTGGGCGTGAGCGTGGCCGAGAGCCTGCAGCCGCAGCTGCCCGCGGCGGCCAGCGGCCAGCCGCGCGTGCTGCTCAAATGGCCCAACGACCTGTGGCTGCAGGACGGTCGCAAGCTCGGCGGCATCCTCGTGGAGACGGCCAGCCTGTCCGGCGTGGCGGGCGAGCCGCGCCATGTGGTCATAGGCATAGGCCTGAACGTGCTGCCCGTGCTGGCCCAGGGGCTGCGCACGCCGCCCGCCTGTCTGCGCGAGGTCGATGGCACGCTCACCGCGGCCCGGGCGCTCGAGCGCATCGCTGCGCCGCTGGTGCAGACCCTGCTCGGCTTTGCCGAGGCGGGCTTTGCGCCGTTCCAGGCGCGGTTTGCCCAGCGCGACCTGCTCGCGGGCCGCGCCGTGACGCTGAGCGACGGCAGCCAGGGCACGGCCCATGGCGTGGCCGAGGACGGTGCGCTGCTCGTGCACACGGCGCGCGGTATGCAGGTCGTCACCAGCGCCGAGATCAGCGTGCGCCCCGCGGAGGCCTGAGATGCTGCGCCTGGCCGTCGTTCTGCTGCTGCTGGCCAATGCCGGCTACTACGCCTGGGCCCATGGCCTGCTCCAGGGCTGGGGCCTGGGGCCCGTGAGCCAGTCCGAGCCGCAGCGCCTGGAGCAGCAGATCCAGCCGCAGAACCTGCGCCTGCTGCCCGCCGAGGATGGCGAGCCGGACAACATCCCGGCCAGGCCGGCCGGGGAAAGGGCGTACGGGGAAGGGACGAACGGGGAAAGGGCGGCTGCGCCCGGCGGCGCGCCAGGTCAGTCCGCCGTCTGCCTGCAGGCCGGCACCTTCGACGCGCGCCAGGCCGAGGCCCTGCGCCAGGCCGCGGCGCAGCTGCCTGCGGGCAGCTGGCGCCTCGATCCGATTCCGGTCTCCGGCCGCTGGATGGTCTATCTGGGCCGCTTTGCCGACGAGGAGGCCGTGGCCAGGAAGCGCGCCGAGCTGCGCGCACTCAAGATCGACTACGACAGGCCCGGAGCCGCGCTCGAGCCCGGTCTGTCGCTGGGGCGCTATTCCACCGCCGAGGGCGCGCAGCGCGCCCTCGCCCAGCTGAGCGAGCAGGGCGTGCGCAGGGCGCGCGTGGTGCAGGAGCGTGGCGACGCGCCGGCCTACCTGCTGCGCCTGCCGGCCGTGAGCGATGCGCAGCGCGCCGAGGCCGAGGCCGCGCTGCGCCCGGCCCTGGCGGGCAAGGCGCTGCGGCCCTGTTGAGCGGCCGCTACCGCGATGCGAACTTTGCGCCGGCGGCGCGTATGCCCCAGATCAGCTCCACCAGCGCGCGGTTGTTGAGCAGGGGCTCGCCGCCGATGATGAGCCAGTAACCCGTGCCGTCCACCCAGAACAGCATGAAGGTCGTGGTCGGCATCAGCATGTCGATGCTCTCGTGGAACGACACCGCCCGGCCCGTGCCACGGAAACCGCGCTGCTTCTGACGCCTGACGAAATCCAGGAAGTCGGCCGCGGCGACGCACAGCGTGTCGGCCTCGTCCTGGGCGTAGCCCACGCTTGCGAGGCAAAAGCCGTCGTCGGAGGCCAGGGCCGCCATGCGCGAGCCCGACAGTCCCGCGATCGCATGCGGCAGATAGTTGTCCAGGCGCACATCGGGTGCGCGCAGCTCGCGCTGCACCTCATGCACCCAGCCCTGGTCGAGCGCCTGCCGCAGCAGTTCCCCGCGCGCCTCATCCTGCGCCAGCCACACACCGCGGCGCAATGCCGCTTCGCGTGGCATGAGCGACTGCAGGGCCGAGCAGAGCGCGTCGGGCTCGCGGTCGGCATAGGCGTGCAGTGCCCCGGCGGGCGTGAGCATCAGATACGGATCTGATCCGGCGCTGTCGGTCATGGCATGGGCCGGCGCACAGGGTGGGCCGGATCGTGGCGTGGACAGGGTCTCAGCATTGTTCGGCGCCGCTGAAGGGGTCGAGGCTGTAGATCATGGTCTTGATCAGCGTGGACATGTCGGTGCGGCTGCGCGCATCGGTGTCCATGGCGCAGGGCGGCAGCCCCATGCGCACCAGCTCGTCGCAGATCAACTGGTGTGTCTGCCAGCCACCCCCTTCGGTGTGCGTGATGCCCACCACCAGAGACGTGCGGTCTATGAAGTCGCGGAACTCGTTGACATAGAGCCGCAGGTCGGCCACCGGGTCGACCGCGATGCCCCGGATCATGAGCACGAGGCCGAGCGCGTTCTCGGTGAGGATGTCCCACATGAAATCAAAGCGCTTCTGGCCCGGCGTTCCATACAGTCGCACCTGATCGCCATTGGCGAGCTTCATCAGGCCGTAGTCCATGGCCACGGTCGTGGACGACTTCATGCGCCTGACATCGTCGCTCGCCCTGGCCTCGGTGCTGACCACCTCGATGTCGGACAGGGATTGAATGGCGGTCGTCTTGCCCGACCCCACGGGGCCGGCAAACACCAGCTTGGAAATGGTTGCCATGGAAGTCCTGTTCCTCAGAAAAGCCTGTCGAGAAGTGACTTGAAGAATCCGCGTTGGGCCGCGGCCGGTCGTGCCATCGGCAAGCCGGTCCTGCGTGCGTCCGCGCCGCCGCCCTGCACGGCCGCTGCTCCGCACAGGCTCGTCAGCAGCGCGAAGCGATACACCTCCTGCGCCTTGCCGGGGAATGCGCGCACGAGGTCCGCCAGCGACTGCGATGCGCGCGCGCAGATGGTCGCGAGCTGGATGTCCAGCGGGCCCACGCGTGACAGCCGCGTGAAGTTGGGAAAGCGGCGCAGGCGCAGCGACAGGTCGCCCCGGGGTTCGAGCCGCAGGTCTTTCAGGGCGTCACCGGCGAGCTCCCAGAGCGCGTGGTCCAGTGCATTCCAGTGACGGTGCAGAGGCTCGCTGGCGATCTGGTGCAGTGCGTCCTCGAGCTGCGCCGGCTCTATGGGGGTGAGTGTGGCGCAGGCGTTCACGCCGGGCGTCTGCAGCCGCGAGACCAGGGTCTCGAGCGAAACGCCGCTCACCAGCCATCCCTGGCGTGGGTCGAGCACGCATATCGCCTCGTCGCCCGCGCGCAGCAGCTGAAGACCGTCCGCCGTGGCGAGGCGCACCATCAGCTCCATCACCGGCAATCGCCACACTTGCGGCATGGCCGCCACGAGCGTGCGCAATCCCTCGGGCCGCCAGGCGGCGGAGTGGTCGGCCGCCTCTGCGGGGTCGGGGGAGACCAAGGGCTGCCGCGGCGTGGCCTGGGCGCCGCTGTGGGCGTTCTTGATCTGCTCCGCGAGTGCCAGTGCCCGGCGCCAGGCCGGCAGCTCGGTCGGTGTCTCGGCGGTCGGGGCGGGCGTCGGGGGGGACCCCTGGGTCGAGGCCGGATCGGCACCGGGGCGTCCTGCGCCTGGCTGTGGCTCGCTGGCTGGCTCGTTCATGCCAATGCTCCTGAGCGCGTCGAGCATCTGCGCGCTGGTGTAGTGGAGGTTGATCCAGGCAAGGCGCGGTGCGTCGCCGCGCGCCAGAGGCGACTCCAGCCAGCCACCGCCCGAACCCCATATCAGCAGTACCGCCGGACGCCCGTCGAGGAACGCGAGCAGCCGCGCCTCGTTGTCCGCCGAATGCCTGCGCATGCCCAGCCCGAACAGGTCGATGACGCAATGTCCGCATGCGCGTGCATCGCTGCCTTGTCCGGGGACTGACAGGCTGTTGTTCCGGGCGATCGTCACCACCCGCTGCCTGCGCCAGTGCATGCCGATCAATATCTCTGTTGCGGCGGCTTCCCTGTCGGTCAGCCCTGCGAGCAGAACGCCGCTCATGCCGACACCTCCTTCTCCAGCAACATGGCGACAGCGTCCCAGCGCTGCGCCAGGACGCGTCCGCTGCGCGTCAGGGCCCTGCGCGCCAGCATGAAGGCCAGCGTGTCGCGGGCGCCCTCGCAATGCCGCAGAAAGGCCTCCTCCGCCACCGCGTCGCCCTGCAGCAGCCGTGGTATGGCCGCCTGGGCGATGCCGCGCGAGTCATCCACGCCGCACAGCACGGCACGTGAGGGCACATCCAGCGATGGCGAGGCCAGGACGCAGTAGCGCGTGGCCAGCGGCGTGATGCGCGGCAGGCGCCGGCCGCTGCGCGCCAGCGCGGCGAAGGTCTGCAACACAGGCGGCGCCAGACGCCCGGACACCAGCGGCTGCGCGAGCAGCCGGCCCAGGCGATCGGGCGCGGGGGCGCAGGCGTGCAGGCAATCGACGATGGCGCCCTGCAGGGGCTCCGTGCCGTCGAGCGCGCCGGCGGTGGCGACATGCGCCTCGTGCGCGCCCCAGTCGCCCGGGGTTCGCAACACGCCGCGCCCGGCCTGCCTGTGGCGCGCGCGTGCCTGCAGCGATGGGGTGATCTGCATGTCAGTCGACCAGCGTGTCCATGAGATCGAGCATGAACTCGCCGTCCTCTGCCGTCATGGCAGCAAAGCCGTCGTCCATGCCCAGGGCCTCGAGCACGGGCTGCCCGTCGGGAGTGCCCGCGAGCCCGACCAGGGCCTGCTGCAGCCTGGCGGCGTCGTCCGCGCGGCGCGCATGGACCAGCATCACATGCGTGATGTCCGTGAGCTTGCTCTCGATCAGCGGCCTGAGCTGTGCCCGGGTCAGGCCGGACAGCGAGTGGTATGCCTGCGCCAGCATGAAGCAGGCATCGACCTCGCCCTTGATGGCCATGCGCGCGGCTGCCTGATACGACTCCACCAGTTCCCAGCGCAGGTCTGCCTCGGTCAGGTCCGCAGGTTCGAGCAGGCGCAGGCCGATGAGTCTGACGTCCTTGTTGTCGGTCAGTGCGATCCTGGCGCCGGCCTTCAGGTCGGTGATGTGCTCGTTGCCGGAGCTGGCCGCCGCGGCGATCACCATCTCGCTGGACCGGCCGATCGGCCGCGCGATCGCCTCATAGCCCGACTCGCGGATCATCGAGGCCGCATCGAATGGATTGGCGTAGACCACATCCACGTCGCCCCGCGCGATGAGCTCGCCCTGCTCGGCGGCCGATGCGGGCGTCAGCAGGTGGATGGAGAGGTCTGTGCGCCTTTGCAGCACGGTGTTGAGCATGTGCCATCCGGCGAAGCGCTCGGGTGCGAAGTCGGGGGCGATCAACAGGTTCAATCGGCTCATGACGCGCCTCCTTCCTTGGCCAGCAGTTGTTTGTACAGCGCCTCGGCCTCGCCGATCTTGCGGCGCGAGGGCTCGCGCCGCACCGACGTATAGCCCACCACCTGGCCGTTGCGCCTGTTGGGTACGGCCGTCGCGTAGACCCAGTAGTGCGACCCGTCCTTGCACAGATTCTTGATGTAGCCATGCCACTTGTTGCCGGCGCGCAGGGTGCGCCACAGATCTTCATAGGGCGCCCGGGGCATGTCCGGGTGGCGCAGGATGGACTGCGGCTGGCCTATGAGCTCGTCGCGCTCGTATCCCGAGATCTCGACGAAGGCGTCGTTGCAGTGGGTGATGACGCCGTCCAGGTCGGTGCGCGAGATGATCAGCCGACCGGCGGGATAGGGACGCTCGCGCTCGCTGACATGCAGGAGGGCCGTGCGCCCGTCGTGATAGCGGTGTTCCCGCGCGCGTGTCGCATCGGCCGCAGGCTGTTGTACGGTCAAGCCCATGGTCGGCTCCTCAGATCAGCTTGGCCAGCGCCTCGGCGGCGCGCTTGATGTCCAGGAACAGCAGGCCGAGCTTGGCGTTGTGCTTGGCCAGAACCGTCAGCACGGCCTCGTTGCCGCAGGCGCTCATGATGACGTAGCCCTTCTCGCCCTGCAGCAGCACGCGTTCGAGCGTGCCTCGGGCGAGTTCGCGCGCGGCGCGGTCGCCCAGGGACAGCAGGGCGGCAGACATGGCGCCGACGCGGTCCTCGTCCATGCCCTGGGGCAGGGCCGAGGCGATCATCAGGCCGTCGGTGGATATCAGCGCCGAGGCCTCGACGTCTGCGGACGAACTTTTCAACTCCTCAAGTACTTGCTGAAACATGTCAGTACGCATGGCTTGATACTCCTTCGTGAATGCCGTTTCCCATCGGTGATGTGCAGCGCCGGGCGATGCACCCCGAGCCCTCGAATGCGTCATGCCGCCGGTGTCGCCACGCCGCGGACGCGGGCAGTCGGTGCCATCCTCGAAGCCCTGGGGGCGCCCCTGGCGAGAGCCATGGATCACCGTACGGCCGGCGAATACACGTCACATCGAGAAACAAATTTAACACTAATCAATGTTTGTCCATGTCAGTCGTCGGTAAGCATTGATTTTTTCTACCGATGTCTATGGGTTGATTGCGGTGGGCTGTCGCGTGCATGGCCACGGCTCGGGTCGAGGCACGGTCCGCCCGTGCGCCGCCATCGGGCGTCCTGAGGAAGGCGGCGCTGCGAGCGAAACGCGAGGGCGGGCTGCGGCACGCCCAGGAGGCTGAAACGGCCGGTTGATGCCGCGGAGGGCATACGGCCGCGATGAATGGGCGTCTTCAGTCGTCCGCGCTGGCGGCAAAGCGCACGCTGAAGCGCGCGCCCGGCATGGGCGCTCCGGGGCGCACGTCCTCGAGCAGCACGTCGGCGCCATGCTGGCGCGCGATCTCGCGCACGATGGGCAGGCCCAGGCCCGAACCGTCGGCCTCCGAGCCCAGGGCGCGGTAGAAGGGCTGGAAGACCAGTTCGCGCTCGGCCTCGGGCACGCCCGGGCCCGTGTCCTCGACCTGCAGCAGCACGACCTGGGCAAAGCGGTCGGGCAGCACGCGCGCCGTCACCATGCCGGGCTGGCCGCCCCCCGCGGGCGTGTAGTTGATGGCGTTGTCCACCAGGTTGCGCACCAGTTCCTTGAGCAGTGTGGGGTTGCCCTCCATCCACACGCCGGGCGTGCCGGGGTCGGCGCCGTCGTAGCCCAGGTCGATGTGCTTGTCCATGGCGCGCGGCACGCTGTCCTGCACCACCTCGATGACGAGCCGCGCCAGGTCCACGCGCTGGCGCTGCACCACGGTGCTGCCGCCTTCGGCGCGCGCCAGGGCCAGCAGCTGGTTCACCGTGTGTGTGGCGCGGATGGAGGAGCGTCCGATCTGCTTGAGCGACTGTTTGAGCTCCTCGGTGCTCGTGCCCTCGCGCTGGGCCAGGTCGGCCTGCATGCGCAGGCCGGCCAGCGGGGTCTTGAGCTGGTGCGCGGCGTCGGCCAGGAAGCGCTTTTGCGTGGCCATGGATTCCTGCAGGCGCTGCAGCAGGTCGTTGACGGAGTCGACGAGCGGCGCCACCTCCATGGGCACGGCCTTGTGGTCCAGCGGCGAGAGGTCGTCGCTCTTGCGCGCGCGAATGCGCTCCTCGAGCTGGTGCAGCGGCTTGATGCCGCGCACCAGGGCCAGCCACACCAGCAGCACGGCCAGCGGCAGGATGACGAACTGCGGCAGCATCACGCCCTTGATGATCTCGGTGGCCAGCACGCTGCGCTTGGAGCGCGTCTCCGCCACCTGCACCAGCGCCGCCGGTGCGCCGGGCAGGGGCACGCGCACCCAGATGTAGGCCACGCGGATGTCGATGCCGCGCAGCTCGGTGTCGCGCAGCCTGACCTCGCCCGAGAACGGGCGCTCGTCGGGCGGTGGCGGCGGCGGCAGGGGCAGGTCGCGCTCGCCCGAGAGGTATTCGCCCTTGGGGCCGAGCACCTGGTAATAGATGATGTCGGACTCGTCGGCGCGCAGGATCTCGCTCGCGGGTTGCGGCAGGTTGAACGCCACGCGCCCTCCCTGCACCGTGACGAGCTGGGCCAGCGCATGGGCGTTGTATTCGAGCGCGCGGTCGAACGGCTTGTTCGCCAGGCCCTGGGCGACGAGCCAGGTCAGCGCCAGGCTCACGGGCCACAGCAGCAGCAGCGGGGTGAGCATCCAGTCCAGGATCTCGCCGAAAAGGGAGCGCTGCTCGCGCTGGAAGAGTTTCACGGTTTTGGGTGTTTCAGGCCGCTGGCGCCCTTGTGGAAAGCGTCGACAGCTATCAACAAGAGAGCATCAGCCGGAGATTTTTTCCAGGCAGTAGCCCAGGCCGCGCACCGTGGCAATGCGGATCGGGCCCTTCTCGATCTTCTTGCGCAGGCGGTGGATGTAGACCTCGATGGCGTTGTTGCTCACCTCCTCGCCCCATTCGCACAGGCGCTCGACGAGCTGCTCCTTGCTCACCAGGCGGCCGGCGCGCTGCAGCAGCACCTCCAAGAGGCCCAGCTCGCGCGCCGACAGCTCGACCATCTTGCCGTCTATGGTGGCCACGCGCCCGGCCTGGTCGTAAACCAGCGGGCCATGCTTGATGGTGGCGCTCGTGGCGCCCATGCCGCGGCGCGTGAGGGCGCGCACGCGCGCCTCGAGCTCCGACAGCGCAAAGGGCTTGGCCATGTAGTCGTCGGCGCCCAGGTCCAGGCCCTTGACGCGCTCCTCGATGCTGTCGGCCGCCGTGAGGATGAGCACCGGCAAGGCCGATCCGCGCCCGCGCAGGCGCTTCAAGACCTCCAGCCCATGCAGCTTGGGCAGGCCCAGGTCCAGGATCAGGAGGTCGAATTCGTTGTTCGTGAGCAGGGCGGTGTCGGCCTCGCTGCCGCTGGCCACATGGTCGACGACGGCGCCCGAGGCGCGCAGGGTGCGCAGCAGGCCGTCGGCCAGCACCTGGTCGTCTTCGGCGATGAGGATGCGCATGGTGTATTACTCCTGGATTCCGCAGGTGTCCCTGTCGTGGGGGCGGGCACCTGCCGGAATTCTAGGAGTTCTGCACCCTTGTGCGCCCCGATCTGCGGCAAGGGGCGCAGCCCGGTGCCAAGCCGGCCTACGCGGCGTGACCGGTGGCGTGGCGCAGCGGTTTGGCCGGCGCGCCGCCCAGGTAGCGGTCCACGGACAGGCCGTCGGTGGAGATCTCGGTCTTGCGCCCGGTGAGGATGTCGGCCAGCAGCCGGCCCGAGCCGCAGGCCATGGTCCAGCCCAGCGTGCCGTGGCCGGTGTTCAGGTACAGGTTCTTGTGCGGCGTGCGGCCGACGATGGGCGTGCTGTCGGGCGTCATGGGGCGCAGGCCGGTCCAGAATTCGGCACGTGCCAGGTCGCCGCCGGGGAAGAGCTGGCGCGTGACCATCTCCAGCGTGGCGCGGCGCTGGGGCCGCAGGGTCTTGTCGAAGCCAGAGAGCTCGGCCATGCCGCCCACGCGGATGCGCTTGTCAAAGCGCGTGAGCGCGATCTTGTAGGTCTCGTCGAGCACGGTGGAGACGGGCGCCAGCGCCTCGTCCTCGATGGGGATGGTGAGCGAGTAGCCCTTGACCGGGTAGACGGGGATGTCCAGTCCGCTCGACAAAAGCAGTTCACGCGAGTAGCTGCCCATGGCCAGCACATAGCGGTCGGCCGTGACCACCTCGCGCTCGGGTGTGGCCAGCTGCACGCCGTTCACGGCGCCATGGCCGTCGAAGAGCAGTGCATCCACGCCTGTGCCAAAGCGGAACTTCACACCCAGCGCCTGCGCCATGCGCGCCAGCGCGTTGGTGAACTGGAAGCAGTCGCCGGTCTCGTCCTGCGGTAGGCGCAGGCCGCCGGCAATCGTGGCATCCGCGCGCGCCAGCGCGGGCTCGGCCCGGCGCACGCCCTGGGCGTCGAGCAGCTCGTAGGCGATGCCGCATTCCTCGAGCACGGCGATGTCGCGCTGGGCCTGGTCCACCTGCTTCTGCGAGCGAAACAGCTGCAGCGTGCCGGCCTGGCGCCCTTCGTATGCGATGCCGGTGTCGCGGCGCAGTTGCTGTATGCACTCGCGGCTGTAGTTGGCCAGGCGCAGCATGCGCTCCTTGTTCACGGCGTAGCGCTCGGCCGAGCAGTTGCGCAGCATCTGGGCCATCCAGCGCAGCTGGAACAAGCTGCCGTCGGGGCGGATGGACAGCGGCGCGTGCTTCTCGAACATCCACTTGAGGGCCTTCATCGGGATGCCGGGCGCGCCCCAGGGCGTGGAGTAGCCGAACGACACCTGGCCGGCGTTGGCAAAGCTCGTGTCCTGCGCCGGGCCGTCCTGGCGGTCGATCACGGTGACCTCGGCACCCGCGCGGGCGAGGTAATAGGCGGTGGTCACGCCGATCACGCCGGCACCCAGGACTACAACTTTCATGGTCTGTCTCCGATGTTCGATCAATGATCGTGACTTTACGGATTTGCGCGCGCATACTTTGCTGAAATATCGTCGCACTACAGCAATGTTTGCTGTTTGTGCCCCTCCTTCCCTTACTTTTCAGCAATGTCTGATCTCGACGCCATAGACCGGCGCATCCTGGCCCTGTTGCAGCAGGATGGGCGCCTGACCATGACCGAACTCGGCGAGCGCGTGGGCCTGTCCACCTCGCCCTGCTCACAGCGCGTCAAGCGCCTGGAGGCCCAGGGCGTGATCACCGGCTACCACGCGCGCGTGAACCCCGCGGCGCTGGGCAAGAGCCTGCTGGTGTTCGTGGAGATCACGCTGGCGCAGAAGTCCGAGCAGATCTTCAAGAAGGTGCGCGACGAGCTGCAGAACATGCCCGAGGTGCTCGAATGCCATTTGATCTCGGGCAGCTTCGACTACCTCGTCAAGGCGCGCCTGGCCGGCATGTCGGAATACCGCAGCCTGCTCGGTTCCATCCTGCAGCAGATGCCCGTGCCCGCGCAGTCCAACAGCTATGTGGTGATGGAGGAGGTCAAGGAGAGCCTTGTCATCCCCGTCGACCGCGGGCGTTGATCAGCCGTTTGCATAGGCCTCGAGCCCCAGGGCCACGACGGTGGCCACCTCCTCGCCGACCGCGGCGCGAAACTCGCTTTCTGCCTGCGCCACGGCCGCGCGGAACGCCGCAAGCCACGCCAGGCCCGTGGGCGTGAAGCAGACGCGGCGCGCACGCGCATCGTGCGCGTCGGCCTCGCGCGTGACCAGGCCCCAGGCCTCGCATTGGTCCACCAGGCTGGCCATGGCCTGCTTGGTCATGCCGGCGCGCTCGGCCAGGTCGGTCAGGCGGTCGCCCTGCAGCGACAGATGGCGCGTGATGTGGATATGGGCCGCGCCCACCTGCTCGCGCGCGGCCAGGTTGGACAGAGCCAGCGGCACCTGCACGTCGCGCGCCATGAGCTGCAGCACGCGCGCGTCGAAGCGCCGCAGCGCATGGCCCATGAGGCGGCCCAGGTGGGTCTGGCGCCAATCGTCGGCGTGGGAGAGGAGCGGGTTGAACATGGGCGCATATTGTCAGGCAAACTGACTAAAAATATCTTCCGGATAGAATGGCGGCCTCATAAACTACTGTTCACGCATACAGACTGTTGATCAAAACAGTCTGCCACCGAAAGCACTATGGCCACCAAGAGGAGCAACTCCATGGACACCACCGTCAAGACCGCCGACCAGAGCGAAAAGGCCAAGGCCCTGCAGGCCGCGCTGGCCCAGATCGAGAAGCAGTTCGGCAAGGGCACCATCATGCGCCTGGGCGAGGGCGAGCAGATCGAGGACATCCAGGTGGTCTCCACCGGCTCGCTGGGCCTGGATATCGCCCTGGGCGTGGGTGGCCTGCCGCGCGGGCGCGTGATCGAGATCTACGGGCCGGAATCCTCGGGCAAGACCACGCTCACGCTGCAGGTCATTGCCGAGATGCAAAAGCTCGGCGGCACCTGCGCCTTCATCGACGCCGAGCATGCGCTCGACACCCAATACGCGCAAAAGCTCGGCGTGAATCTCAACGACATCCTCATCAGCCAGCCCGACACCGGCGAGCAGGCGCTGGAGATCGTCGACTCCCTGGTGCGCTCGGGCGCCGTGGACCTGATCGTCGTGGACTCGGTCGCGGCCCTGGTGCCGAAGGCCGAGATCGAGGGCGAGATGGGCGACCAGCTGCCCGGCCTGCAGGCGCGCCTCATGAGCCAGGCGCTGCGCAAGCTCACGGCCACGATCAAGAAGACCAACTGCACGGTCATCTTCATCAACCAGATCCGCATGAAGATCGGCGTCATGTTCGGCAGCCCCGAGACCACGACGGGCGGCAACGCGCTCAAGTTCTACGCCTCGGTGCGCCTGGATATCCGCCGCACGGGCAGCATCAAGAAGGGTGACGAGGCCATAGGCAACGAGACCAAGGTCAAGGTCGTCAAGAACAAGGTCAGCCCGCCGTTCAAGACGGCCGAGTTCGACATCCTGTTCGGCGAGGGCATCTCGCGCGAGGGCGAGATCATCGACATGGGCGTGAACGCGCGCATCCTGGAAAAGAGCGGCGCCTGGTATGCCTACAACGGCGAGAAGATAGGCCAGGGCCGCGACAACGCGCGCGAGTTCCTGCGCGAGAACCCCGACCTGGCGCGCGAGATCGAGAACAAGGTGCGCGAGAGCCTGGGCATCGCCCTGCTGCCCGTGGCCACGGCGGGCGATGCGGCCGAGGACAAGCCCGGCCGCGGCAAGAAGGCCGCCGAGGCCTGATCGACGTCTGGATTTCGTTGCAAAAAAAGGCTTCCGGCGCTCATCCATTAAGCGCTGGAGGCTATTGTTTTTGATGATTCGCGCTGAGAATCCCCCGCGCCATCCCCGCCCCCCGCGTCATCCCCGCGAAGGCGGGGATCCATGCGCGCCACAGGTGGTCGCCTCGTCGCAGTGGTGGATCCCCGCCTTCGCGGGGACGACCGGGGCAGTCGGCGCCGCGCCCGGCGGCCACGCGGATCAACGGCTCCTGCAGCCGCACTGCTGCGGATAGCGTCCATGGGCTTCGCCAAACCCTCGCTCAAGGCCCGCGCGCTGCGCCTGCTCGCGCAGCGCGAGCATTCGCGCGCAGAGCTCGAGGCCAAGCTCGCGCGCCATGTGCAGGAGGGCGAGGACCTCGCGGCCCTGCTCGACGAGCTGCAGCGGCGCAACTTCATCAACGAGGAGCGCGTCGCCGAGTCCGTGGTGCATCGCCGCGCGGCGCGCTTCGGCGCCCAGCGAGTGGCGCAGGAACTGCGCCGCAAGGGGCTCGACGAGGACCTGGTGCGCGCCGCGGCGGCGCAGCTCGCGGACACCGAGCTCGAGCGCGCACTGGCCGTGTGGCGCCAGCGTTTCGGCGCTGCGGCGCCGGCCGCCACGCCCCAGGAGCGCGCGCGCCAGATGCGCTTTCTGGCCGCGCGCGGCTTTGCCGCCGACGTGGTGCGCCAGGTGCTGCGCTGCGCCGATGAATATGAATGAAAAGCGGCCGCAGCGCTTGTCCACACAGCGCTGACAGCTCACTAATTTGTAGTGTCTACTCGAACAGACGCTCGGGATTGGCGTCGAGCTTGGTGAGCGCGTCGCGCGTGGCGCGCAGCGTGAGGCTTTCGTCCTCCTGGGCCGCCAGCAGGCCGGACTGCAGATAGACCCCCAGGCGCCTGAGCTGCAGCAGGTAGCTGCTGCCATCGGCGGCGGCAAACAGGTGCAGCTGCTTGCGCTCGCTGTGCCAGACATATTGCACGCGCGCCGAGGCGCCGTTGTGGTCAATCGTGAACCAGGCGCCCAGCGGCAGCTGCTGCGCCCAGGCCACCATCTCCTCCTGCACCGGCGCCTCGTTGTCGGCGATGACATGGATGGCCGAGGCGTCTATGCCCAGCAGCAGCTCGATGTTGTCGGCGCTCAGCGGGATCTCGCCGAGGGCGTCGTCGCTGATGAAATCCTCGAGGCTGGCCAGGCGCCGGGCCAGGGCGTCGATATGCTCCTGGGGGATGGCGGCGGTCTTGGACAGGAAGGCCTCGGCCAGCGTGTCGGTCAGCCGCTTGATCTGCGCGTCCTGGGGCGCTCCGACCACGCCCGCCAGCGTCAGGCCCTGGCGCAGGCGCTGCAGCAGCGTGGGCAGCTGCTGTATGACGCGCGCACGGTCGGCGCGGTTGGGCTTGGCGCTCGCGGCCCACACCAGATCCCCGGCGGCGCGCTTGTAGTCCGCGGTGTCTGCATGCTGCGGGCCGTCGCGCACGGCCGAGATGGCGAGCACCTCGGCCCAGGTCTTGAAGAGGAATTCGCGGATCTCCTCGCGTATGGGCATGTCCTTGAGCAGCTTGCGCAGCTCGATCGTGTACTGCACGGTCAGCGTCTCGCGCTGCTCGACCTGCTGGGCCACGCTCACGATGCGGGCCGTGCCCTGGCGCTCCGTGAGGAACTTCGCGAGGAATTTCTCGAACTCGGCCAGCACCAACTCGAACACGCGCTTGCCGGTCTCGGGGTACTGCTCGATGACCTGCACCACGCGGCGCACCTCGGACTCGAGCGCCGTGCCGCTGATGGCGCTGGCGTCGAAGCCCAGCACGCAGCTGCCCATGCGGTCGATGAGCTGGCGCGCGGGGTGGGCCAGATCGTTGAAGAACTCGGGTTCGGCCAGCGCCACGCGCAGCACCGGTACCTGCAGGCGCGCAAACCACACGCGCATGGCCGGCGGAATGCGGTCCTCACTCAGAATGCTCTGGAACATCAGGGCCACGACCTCGATGATGGCCTTCTCGCTCGCCGTGCTGGCCTTCTTCTTGAACTCGGTCGCGCGATCGCGCACCACCTGGGCCACATGCACCACGGCCTGCGGGCTGTAGTCCTCCACGAGGGTGGCCATGCCGCTGTAGTACAGGTCGGCGACCACGCGCTCGTCGGCCAGCGCGTGCATGAGCACCGGCGAGGCCGGCATCGGCTGGGTCGCGTCGCCGTCCGTGTCCGGCTGCGTCAGCAGGCGGCGCAGCTGCACGATGACGCCCTGGGCGCGCTGGCGCGCGTAGGCCAGCGGGTTGGGAAAGCCGGCAAAGCCGCCACGCGCACCCGCGCCGGCGGCCGGCACGGCGCCGGGCGGCGCCATCACCGTGGCGGGGAAGGGCGTGTCGCGCCCCAGCCGTGCGCCGCCGCTGTCCGCGCCCAGGCCGCCGGAGCGGCTGCTCCCCATGCCCGCGGGGCGGCGCGTCAGCGTGCGCAGTTCCTCGGCCGTGGCCACGCCCTGCTGGTCGTAGAGCTGGGTCAGCGCCTCGTACTGCGCGAGCGCCAGGTCGCCGAGCTGGCGCTGCAGCGGGTCCAGGGCCAGCTGCATGTCGTCGCGCTTGAGGCCGACATCGAGCCATGGCTCGATCATCCGCAGGCACAGGGTCTCCGCGCGCAGCACGTCGCGGCCGGGCAGCTCCTGGCCCTCCAGGTGCTGGGTGCGCTGGCGCACGGCGTCGAAGCTGGCGCCCACATGCTCGGCCACCGTGAGCGCCATGCGCGAGGCGAGCAGCTTGTTCTCGACCACATCGTCGCCCACGAGCTCGAGGCCGCCGTCCAGCGGCACGGCCGAGCTGATGGGCTGGGGCTGCAGGGCCTCGCGCCAGGCGCGCCCGACCTGCTCGACCCAGGCCTTGCGGTGCTTCTGGTAGTCCATCCAGGCGTCGCGGCGCCGCTGCATCTCGCGCTGCGTCCCCGTCTGGTTCATGAGTGTGGACAGAAACTCATGCACCGCCTTGTCCAGCGCCGGCAGGCCGGCGCACAGGCCGTCCACAAAGCGGTGCCGGCCCAGCTGGGCCAGGCGGCGTTGTGCGGGAGGGGGCGCGGAAACCATAGGGTAGTGATATTAGCCTTTGCCTCGGCCGTGGAGGCATGGCCGCTGTGGCGCTCAGACCACGGCGCCGGAGTTCGGGTCGTTGGGATCCTCTTCCTTGCGCGTGGAGGCCTTGACCAGATCCTCGCGCTTGACACCGAGCCACATGGCGATGGCCGCGGCCACGAACACCGAGGAGTAGATGCCGAACAGAATGCCGATGGTCAGCGCCAGCGCGAAGTAGTGCAGGCTCGGGCCGCCAAAGAAGAACATGGACAGCACCATGGCCTCGGTCGAGGCGTGGGTGATGATGGTGCGGCTCATGGTCGAGGTGATGGCGTGGTCTATCACCTCGTGCGTGCTGAGCTTGCGAAAGCGCCGGAAGGTCTCGCGGATACGGTCGAAGATCACGACCGACTCGTTGACCGAGTAGCCCAGCACGGCCAGCACGCCGGCGAGCACCGAGAGCGAGAACTCCCACTGGAAGAACGCGAAGAAGCCCAGGATGATGACCACGTCGTGCAGGTTGGCGATGATGGCCGCGACGCCGAACTTCCACTCGAAGCGAAACGCCAGGTAGATCACGATGCCCAGCACCACCATGCCGAGCGCCATGAGGCCTCCATGCACGAGCTCCTCGCCCACCTGCGGGCCGACGAACTCGGTGCGGCGCAGCACCACGTCGGCGTCCTGGGCCTTCAGGGCCGTGAGCACCTGCTCGCTTTGCTGCGCCGAGGTCACGCCCTTCTGCACCGGCAGGCGGATCATGACGTCGCGCGAGGTGCCGAAGTTCTGCACCACCACGTCCGGGTAGCCCAGGTTGGCGACGGTGTCGCGCACCTTGCCGATGTCGGCGGTCTGGGTGTAGGCCACCTCCATGACGGTGCCGCCCGTGAACTCCACCGACAGGTGCAGGCCGCGCGTGACCAGGAAGAACACGGCCAGGATGAAGGTGATGAAGGAAATCGCGTTGAGCACCAACGCGTACTTCATGAACGGGATGTCTTTTTTTATTCGAAAGAATTCCATGATTCCTTCCCCTTATTCGTTGCTCGAGCGCCCGGCCACGGAGCGCAGCTGCGACGCGTCCTCGGGCTTCCAGACCTGGCCGATGGCCACGCTCTTGAGCTTTTTCTTGCGGCCGTACCAGAGGTTGACCAGGCCGCGCGAGAAGAACACGGCCGAGAACATGCTGGTCAGAATGCCGATGCAGTGCACCACGGCAAAGCCGCGCACCGGGCCCGTGCCGAAGGCCAGCAGCGCCAGGCCCGCGATCAGCGTGGTGACGTTGGAGTCCAGGATGGTGGCCCAGGCGCGCTCGTAGCCCGCGGCAATCGCCGCCTGCGGCGCCACGCCCGCGCGCAGCTCCTCGCGAATGCGCTCGTTGATGAGCACGTTGGAGTCGATGGCCACGCCCAGCGCCAGCGCCATGGCGGCGATGCCGGGCAGGGTCAGCGTGGCCTGCAGCATGGACAGCACGGCGATCAAGAGCAGCACGTTCATGCCCAGGGCCACGGTGGAGAACACGCCGAACAGCATGTAGTACACGCACATGAAGACGGCGATCGCCGCCATGCCCCAGACCACGGAATGGATGCCGCGGTCGATGTTGTCGGCGCCCAGGCTCGGGCCTATGGTGTATTCCTCGATGATCTCCATGGGCGCGGCCAGCGACCCCGCGCGCAGCAGCAGCGCCGTGTCGTTGGCCTCCACGGTGGTCATGCGGCCCGAGATCTGCACGCGGCCGCCGCCGATCTCGCTCCTGATCACGGGGGCGGTGACGACCTCGCCCTTGCCCTTCTCGAACAGCACGATGGCCATGCGCTTGCCAATGTTCTCGCGCGTCACGTCCTTGAAGATGCGCGCGCCCTTGGCGTCCAGCGTCAGGTTGACGGTGGGCTCCTGGGTCTGGCCATCAAAGCCCGGCTGGGCGTCGGTGAGGTTCTCGCCCGTGAGGATGACCTGCTTCTTGACGATCACGGCCTGGCCGTTCCTGTCCAGATATTTCTCGTCGCCGAACGGCACGGGGCCGGTGCCGATCTCGGCCGCGCGCGCCTCCGTGCCCTCGTCGACCATGCGCACCTCCAGCGTGGCGGTGCGGCCCAGGATGTCCTTGGCCTTGGCCGTGTCCTGCACGCCGGGCAGCTGCACGACGATGCGGTCCAGCCCCTGCTGCTGGATCACGGGCTCGGCCACGCCGAGCTCGTTGATGCGGTTGTGCAGCGTGACCATGTTCTGCTTGAGCGCCTGCTCCTGCACCTTGCGCAGGGCCTCGGGCTTGATGGTGGCGCGCAGCTGAAAGCCCGTGCCGTCGGGCGTGGCCACGGTGGCCAGGTCCGGGAACTGGTCGGCGATCAGGTTGCGCGCGGCCGTCAGCGTGGCCTCGTCGCGCACGCGGATGTCCACGGTCTGGCCGTCGCGGCTGATGCCGCCGTGGCGGATGTTCTTCTCGCGCAGCGAGGTGCGCAGGTCGCCCGCGTAGGACTCGGCCTTCTTCGTGAGCGCGGCCTGCATGTCCACCTGCAGCATGAAGTGCACGCCGCCGCGCAGGTCCAGACCCAGGTACATGGGGCGGGCGTTGATGGCCGTGAGCCAGTCGGGCGAGCGCGACACGAGGTTGAGCGCCACGATGTAGCCCGGGTCGGCGGCGTCGGGGATCAGCGCCTTCTCGATCGCGTCCTTGGCCTTGAGCTGGTTGTCCGGCGTGTCGAAGCGCGCGCGCACCGAATGGCCGTCGAGCGCCACGGAGTCGGCGCTCACGCCGGCCGCCTGCAGCACCTGCTCGACGCGCTGCTTGAGCGCCTCGTCGACCTTCACGGAGGTCTTGGCCGAGGACACCTGCACCGCAGGGGCCTCACCGAAGAAATTGGGCAGGGTGTACAACAACCCTATCAGCAGCACGACCACGAGGATCGCGTACTTCCAGACCGGGTAACGGTTCATGATCGCGTTCTACTTCTCAATGGGAGCTGCCCGTGCGCGGGCCGCCGTGCAAGGGCCGCCCCGCCGCACGGGCGGCGTCCCCCTTCCCACGCGCAGCGTGAGAGAAGGGGGAAGCGGCGCAGCCGCTCAGGGGGTTGTTCACTTCACGGTGCCCTTGGGCAGCACCTGGGTGACGGCGCTGCGCTGCATCTGCACCTGCACGCCGCTGGCGATTTCCAGCTGGATATAGCCTTCCGACAGGCCGGCCACCTTGCCCAGCAGGCCGCCGGCCGTGGCCACCTCGTCACCCTTGGCCAGGGCGTCGATCATGGCGCGGTGCTCCTTCTGGCGCTTCATCTGGGGGCGGATCATGATGAAGTACAGCACCACGAACATCAGCACCAGCGGCAGCATGCCGGTGAGCGAGGCCATCACGCCCCCCTCGGCGGCGGCTGCGGGTGCGGTCTGGGCAAAGGCGGAAGAAATAAACACGGATGAAACTCCACTCGAATAGGGGGATGGAAGATCTGACACGCCCCGGAGGGCCTGCCGCGAGGGCAACAGGTGATTGTATGCGGCAGGCAACGCAGGGCGCCCGGCAGGGCCCACGGCCTGCCGGGGCTTGTGCTGGTTGGGGCAGAAAAAGGCCGCCAGCGCCCGTCCATCAAGCGCAGGCAGCTATCAATAACGCAGCGTTCAGGCCGTCTGGCGCGCGGCGGCCGCGGGGGCGCGCCAGCGCTGCATGAGCGCGGCCCACCGGGCGCGCGCCGCCTGCAGGTGGCGCGCCTTGACATGGCCGTAGCCGCGTATCTCCTCGGGGATGCGCGCGATCTCCAGCGCCAGGGCCAGGCGCTCGGCCGTCAGGCCCGCGAGCAGCTCGTCGATGCAGACGCGGTATTCCTGGATCAGCGCGCGCTCGGTGCGCCGCTCCTCGGTGCGGCCAAACGGGTCGAGCGCCGTGCCGCGCAGGCCCTTGCATCGGGCCAGCCACCCCATGGCCCGGCGCATCCAGGGGCCATAGGCCTTCTTCACCGGCTCGCCCATGTCGTTCTTCGCGGCCAGCGTGGGCGGGGCCAGGTGGTGGACGATTCTGTAGTCGCCCTCGAACATGTCGGCGATCTGCTGCGTGAAGGCCGCATCGGTGTGCAGGCGCGCGACCTCGTACTCGTCCTTGTAGGCCATGAGCTTGAACAGGTAGCGCGCCACGGCCTCGGTCAGGCGCAGGCCCCGGCCCAGGTTCTCCTCGGCGGCGCGCACCTTGTCGACGAAGGCGCGGTACTCGGCCGCATAGGCGGCGCTCTGGTAGCCGGTGAGAAACTCCTCGCGCCGGGCCACGATCTCGGCCAGGCCGGGCTTCTTCACGAACTCGATGACCTGCGCCGTCCGGTACAGCGCCTGCACCGCGGCCAGGTCATGGGCGCAGCGCCGGCCCCATTCGAACGCGGCCTGGTTGTTTTCGACCTGCACGCCGTTCAACTCCATGGCGCGCATGAGCGCGGCGTGCGACAGCGGCACGCGCCCCATCTGCCAGGCGTAGCCCAGGATCAGCGGGTTGGTGTAGATGCTGTCGCCCAGCAGCGCGGTGGCGGCGCGCTCGGCGTCGAACACGCCGAGCAGCTCGCGTCCCACGGCGGCGGCGATGGCGTCCTCGCAGCCCTGGGAGGGGAACTGCCAGTCGGGGTTGTGCACAAAGGCCGCGGCCGGCGTGCCGTGGGTGTTGAGCGCCACAAAGGTGCGGCCCGGCTGCATCACGGCCAGCGTGGCCGGGTTGGCGGCGACGATGGCGTCGCAGCCAATCACCAGGTCGGCCTTGGCCAGGTCCACCTTGGTGGTGTGGATGTCCTCGGGGCGGCGCGCGATCTGCACATGGCTCCAGGTTGCGCCGCCCTTTTGCGCCAGGCCCGCCGCGTCCTGCGTGACCACGCCCTTGCCCTCGAGGTGCGCGGCCATGCCCAGCAGCGATCCTATGGTGATCACCCCCGTGCCGCCCACGCCCGCGACGACGATGCCCCAGGCCGCATCGAGCGCGGGCAGGCCCGGCTCGGGGATGGGGGGCAGGGCGGAGAGGTCGCCCCTTTTCTCCTTCTTCGGCCGCTTGAGCGCGCCGCCCTCGATGGTGACGAAGCTCGGGCAGAAGCCGTTCACACAGGAAAAGTCCTTGTTGCAGCTGTTCTGGTTGATGCGGCGCTTTCTGCCGAACTCCGTCTCCGCCGGCTCCACCGACAGGCAGTTGGACGCCTCGCCGCAGTCGCCGCAGCCCTCGCAGACCAGCTCGTTGATGAGCACGGTCCTGGCCGGCGTGGCCAGCTTGCCGCGCTTTCTGCGCCGGCGCTTCTCGGTGGCGCAGGTCTGGTCGTAGATCAGGGCCGTGCAGCCCGGTGTGCCCCGCAGCTCGCGCTGGATGCGGTCGAGCGCGTCGCGGTGGAACACCTCTATGCCCGGCGGCAGGTCGTCGAGCAGCTCGGCATGGCCGGCGCGCGCGGCGTTGGCCGGGTGGGTGCGGCCCTGGTACTTCTCGGGCTCGTCCGTCACCACCACGAGTCGCGTCACGCCCTCGGCGCGCAGGCTGTGGGCGATCTGCGCCACCGAATGGCCCTCGGGGCGCTCGCCCACCTGCTGGCCGCCGGTCATGGCCACGGCGTCGTTGTAGAGGATCTTGTAGGTGATGTTGGCGCCCGCGGCGATGCTCTGGCGAATCGCCAGCAGGCCGCTGTGGAAGTAGGTGCCGTCGCCCAGGTTGGCGAACACATGGGCGGTGGTGGAAAACGGCGCCTGGCCCACCCAGGTCACGCCCTCGCCGCCCATCTGGGTGAAGGTGCTGGTGGCGCGATCGGGCATCCAGTTGGCCATGTAGTGGCAGCCAATGCCGGCCACGGCGCGCGAGCCCTCGGGCACGCGCGTGCTGGTGTTGTGCGGGCAGCCGCTGCAGAACCAGGGCAGGCGCTCGCCCGTGTCCTGCGCCTTGGCCGCCAGGCCCCGCTCGCGCGCCGCGATCACGGCCAGGCGCTCGTCCATGCGCGCGGCCACGTCCGCGGGCACGCCCAGCTTCTTGAGGCGCTTGGCAATCGCCTTGGCGATGATGGCCGGCGTCAGGTCGGCCTGGGGGCGCAGCAGCCAGTTCTCGCTCGGGTTCGGCATGCCCCATTCGCCGCCCGTGTGGTCGCCATCGACCTCGTCGAACTTGCCCAGCACGTCGGGGCGCACGTCGGCGCGCCAGTTGTAGAGCTGCTCCTTGATCTGGTATTCGATGACCTGGCGCTTTTCCTCGACCACCAGAATCTCCTGCAGCCCGCGCGCGAAGTCGCGCGTGATGCCGGCCTCGAGCGGCCAGACCACGTTGACCTTGTGCACGCGTATGCCCAGCTGCCGGCAATGGTCGTCATCGAGGCCCAGGTCCACGAGCGCCTGGCGCATGTCGTTGTAGGCCTTGCCGCTCGCGATCAGGCCGAAGCGGTCCTGCGCCGTGGCCACCACGTTGTAGTTGAGCCGGTTGGCGCGCACATAGGCCAGGGCCGCATACCACTTGTAGTTCATGAGGCGCGCCTCCTGCTCCAGCGGCGCGTCGGGCCAGCGGATGTGCAGGCCGCCCGGCGGCATCTGGAAGTCCTCGGGCAGCAGGATCTGCACGCGATCCGGGTCCACCGAGATGCTGGCCGATGACTCCACCACCTCCTGCACCGTCTTCATGCCCGACCACAGACCCGAGAAGCGGCTCATGGCAAACGCGTGCAGGCCCATGTCCAGGATGTCCTGCACGCTCGAGGGGAAGAACACCGGCAGGCCGCAGGCCTTGAAGATATGGTCGCTCTGGTGCGCGGCCGTGCTGCTCTTGGCGATATGGTCGTCGCCGGCCACGGCGATCACGCCGCCGTGGCGCGCCGTGCCCGCCATGTTGGCGTGCTTGAACACGTCGCCGCTGCGGTCCACGCCCGGGCCCTTGCCATACCAGATGCCGAACACGCCGTCGTACTTGCGGCTTTCGGGGTAGATGTCGAGCTGCTGCGTGCCCCAGACGGCGGTGGCGGCCAGCTCCTCGTTCACGCCGGGCTGAAAGACGATGTGGTGGTCCTGCAGATGCCTGCGCGCGGCCCACAGCGCCTGGTCGTAGCCGCCCAGCGGCGATCCGCGGTAGCCGCTGATGAAGCCCGCGGTGTTCAGGCCCGCCACCGCGTCGCGCTGGCGCTGCAGCATGGGCAGGCGCACCAGCGCCTGCGTGCCGCTCATGAAGGCGCGGCCCCGGTCCAGGGTGTACTTGTCGTCCAGCGTCACCGCTTCGAGCGCGCGGCGCACATCGTCGGGCAGGGGGGCGTTCATGGTTTGTCTCCTTATCGTTGTGGGGCCTGCGTGGGGTGGCCCATGGCGCGCAGTGTATGCCCTGGCCGTCGATCAATGTTTTCCTTCTTTGCCGTGAAAACCGTTGTTTGAGCAACATCCTTTCCTGAAATAATGAAAACATGAACAGCCTGGACAAATACGACCTCGCCATACTGGGCGAGCTGCAGCGCGATGCGCGTCTGACCAACGCCGAGCTGGCCCAGCGCGTGGGCCTGTCGGCAGCGCCCTGCTGGCGCCGCGTGCGCGCGCTCGAGGAGTCGGGCTTCATCCGCGGCTACCGCGCCGAGATCGACCGCCACAAGATCGGCCTGGGCGTGCTCGCCTTCGTGCGCCTGGACGCCGAGCGCAGCACGGGCGACCTCACGCGCGCCATGGAGCAGGCCATCGCGCAGATCCCCGAGGTCGTCTCCTGCCACTACATCAGCGGCACCGGCACCTTCGAGCTGCAGGTCGTCGCGCGCGATCTGGAGAGCTTTTCGCAGTTCGCGCGCAGCGTGCTCCTGAACCTGCCCAACGTGAAGGACATGCACACCAGCTTCTCGCTCGGCGAGGTCAAGGCCGGCGGCGCGCTGCCGCTCGCTCATCTGGGGCGCGGCAGCGGCTGAAAACTATCAAAACAAGAGCTGCCAGCGCTTGCAGGTAAAGCGCTGGAGCCTGATTTCATACCAAATCGCGCTGGCATCCATACGGACCATGACGCGCGCCGCGGCTTGCCGCGACAATGGCGGGCCCATGCCGTCACAGCCGCCACCCGCCACCCCCCCGGAAACTCCCCCGGACAGCACCCGGGACAGCGCCGCCACCGACGCCGCGCGCCTTGCCGACGAGGCCGAGGCCGCCGCCGCGGCCGAGCTCAGGCGCAGCGCCGCGCAGCGCTCGGACGGCTCGGCCCTCGCGCCGCTGTCGGTGCCGGTGTTTCGCATGCTCTGGCTGACCTGGGTGGTGGCCAACATCTGCACCTGGATGAACGACGTGGCCGCCGCCTGGCTCATGACCTCGCTGACCAGCTCGCCCACGCTGGTGGCGCTGGTGCAGACGGCGTCCACACTGCCGGTGTTCCTGCTCGGCCTGCCCAGCGGCGCGCTGGCCGACATCCTGGACCGGCGGCGCTACTTCATGTTTACCCAGTTCTGGGTGGCCGCCGTGGCCGTGCTGCTGTGCGCGACGGTGCTGCTCGGCGGCCTCAACGCCTATCTGCTGCTGGCGCTGATCTTCATCAACGGCATAGGCCTGGCCATGCGCTGGCCGGTGTTTGCGGCCATCGTGCCCGAGCTCGTCGAGCGCCATCAGCTGCCCGCGGCGCTTGCGCTCAACGGCGTGGCGCTCAACGCCTCGCGCGTCGTCGGGCCGCTCGTGGCCGGCGCCATCATCGCCAGCGCGGGCAGCGCCTGGGTGTTCGTGCTCAACGCCGTGCTGTCGCTGCTCGCGGGCTTCACCATCATGCGCTGGCAGCGCCAGTCCACGCCCCACCCGCTCGGGCGCGAGCCGCTGTTCAGCGCCATGCGCGTGGGCTGGCAGTTCGTGCGCGAGTCACCGCGCATGCGCGCCGTGCTCTGGCGCATCACCATCTTCTTCCTGCATTCCACGGCGCTGCTGGCGCTGCTGCCGCTTCTGGCGCGCGAGCTCGATGGCGGCGGCGCGGGCACCTTCACCGTGCTGCTGTCGGCCATGGGGGCGGGGGCGGTCATCGCGGCGCTGTTCATCCCGCGCCTGCGCGAGCTGCTGCCGGGCGACAAGCTGGTGCTGCGCGGCACCGTGGTCCATGCCATCGGCATGGGGCTGGTGGCCGTCGCGCCCTCGGTGTACCTGGCCGTGCCCGCCATGCTGCTGTGCGGCGCGGCCTGGGTCAGCACGGCCAATGCGCTCACCGTCACCGCCCAGCTGGCCCTGCCCAACTGGGTGCGCGCGCGCGGCATGTCCATCTTTCAGATGTCCATCATGGGCGCCATGGCCATCGGCGCGGCCTTCTGGGGGCGCGTGGCGGGCATGAGCAGCGTGCACGCCAGCGTGGGCCTGGCCGGCGCCACCGGCGTGCTGGCCATGCTGCTCGTGCTGCGCCTGGTGCGCGAGCACCAGGGCGACGAGGACCTGAGCCCCTCGCGCGCCTTCCCGGCGCCCCGGGCGGACACCCCGCCCGAGGCCGGGCGGCGCCTGGTCACCAGCATCGAATACCTCATCGACCCGGCACGCGCCGCGGAATTTCGCGCCGTGATGCAGGAAAGCCGCCGCGCGCGCATCCGCCAGGGCGCGCTCTCCTGGGAGCTGCAGCACGACATCGCCGACCCGCGCCGCTATGTGGAGCGCATCGTGGACGAGTCCTGGACCGAGCACCTGCGCCGCTTCGACCGGCTCACCGCCTCCGACGCGGCGCTGCGCGAGCGCAAGAACGCCTTCCACATCGGCGAGGCGCCGCCCGTGGTGTCGCGCTACGTGGTGGAAGAGGATTGACGCCCCGTCAGTCCCCTGGACACGTAGGTAGCGTGTCCTTCCAGCCACTTCGGATCGTGCAGGAATGTCAAACATTGTTGGCAGCGTCCTGCGGTCGAAAAATTTGTGTCAATCGGCACAGAATTTCTAAGGGCTTTGCGGCGCCTGGGTCTCCGGTAGACCCAGAGCCGTTCTTTCCAGTCTCTCCTGCCCATGGAGCGGCAACGCCGCTTCGTGTGACCCAGCGCCGTCACGGCGCAGCGGTGGAGCTGGTCATTTCTGTCATTAGGAATTCGAGTCATGGCGCAAACGCAAACACACATGGAAGCGGTCTACAAATCCGGGCAGCTGGTATCGAACAACGATGCCAACGGCGCGCCCGTCCTCGACCGGCCGTCCATCGTCTCCATGAAGATCGCGCCCGAGAAGGTCGCCCGGTACGAGCGCCGTGGCGACGACCTCGTGCTCGTGCTGCGCGACGGCCAGGAGGTGCTGGTGCCGCGCTTCTTCGCCGCCCATGAGAACGACGGCCGCAACGACCTGGTGCTCGAGGACGATGCGGGTGTGCTCTGGTGGGGCCAGTACCACGGCCCCTGGACCGAATTCCACTTCACCGAGATCGAATGGCACGACGCCATCCCGTTGCCGCTGTGGCTGCTGACGGGGCTGGGCGTTCTCGGGCTCGGCGCCGCCATGGGTGGCGGCAGTGGCGGCGGCAACCTCCCGCCCGAGGCCCCGTCCTACCAGCACACCGTCGCCGAGGACGGCGCCGTCAGCGGCCGCGTCGTCGGCCGTGACCCTGACGGCAACACCCTGAGCTACACCACCGGCACCCCCCCGAGCCACGGCACGGTGGTCGTCAACCCCGACGGAACCTACACCTACACGCCGGACCCCGACTACCACGGCCCCGACAGTTTCACCGTCACCGTCGACGACGGCCAGGGCGGCACGACGACCAGCACCGTGACCATCGAGGTCACGCCGGTCAACGACCCCGTGCAGGCCCAGGACGACAACCTCACCACCACGGAGGACACGCCCCTGGTGCTGGACCTGCTGGGCAACGACAGCGCGCCCGACGGTGGCCTGCACGTCACCAGCATCAACGGCACGGCGCTCACGCCGGGCGTCGCGCAAGACATCGTCATCACCGACGACGGCACGCCCACGGGCAACGTCATCGGCCGGCTGGAGATAGCCGCGGGCGGCACCATGACCTTCGTACCCGCGCCCAACTACAACGGCCCCGTGCACTTCGACTACGAGGTCGCGGACGCAGACGGCGACACCGCCAGCGCCTCGGTCGACATCACGGTCACGCCGGTCAACGACGCACCGACCGTGCCCGACTACAGCGCGACGACGCCGGAGGACACCACCATCAGCGGCACCGTGGTGGGCAGCGACGTGGACGGCGACAGCCTGACCTACACGGCCGGCACGCCGCCGAGCCACGGCACGGTGGTCGTCAACCCCGACGGCACGTATACCTATACGCCCAACGCGGACTGGAACGGCACCGACAGCTTCACCGTCATCGTCGATGATGGCCAGGGCGGCACGACGACCAGCACGGTGACCATCGAGGTCACTCCGGTCAACGACGCACCGACCGTGCCCAACTACAGCGCGACGACGCCGGAGGACACCCCCATCAGCGGCACCGTGGTGGGCAGTGACGTGGATGGCGACACGCTGACCTACACGGCCGGCACGCCGCCGAGCCACGGCACGGTGGTCGTCAACCCCGACGGCACGTATACCTACACGCCGGACGTCAACTACCACGGCCCCGACAGCTTCACCGTCATCGTCGATGACGGCCAGGGCGGCACGACGACCAGCACCGTGACCATCGAGGTCACGCCCGACGCCGCGCCCGGCATCACGCCGAACGATGGCAACGGCAGCGGTACCACGGCCATCGAGCAGGGCCAGGCCACGGTCTACGAGTCGGCCCTGCCCGGCGGCAGCGGCGGCGGCGCGACTCAGGTCAACGGCACCATAGGCATCACGGCGGGCGACGGCGTGAAGTCCGTCACCATCGGCGGCACGACCATCCCGCTGGCCGACCTGCAGCGCGCGGGCACCACGCCCGTGGTCATCACCACGCCGCAGGGCAACACGCTGACCATCACCGGCTACACGCCCAACGGCACGGACTTCAACGGCGTGTCCACGGGCGGCACCATCGACTACCAGTACGACTTGCTCACCCCAAAGGCCAACACGCCGGGCGCGGACAACTTCATCGACGACATTGCGCTCACCATCGATGACATGGGTGGCGGCAGCTCCAGCGGCTCGCTGCAGATCAATATCGTCGACGACGGCCCGAGCATTGGCAGCCCGGTGAATGGAACGGTCGAGGAAAAATACCTGCCCACGGGCAGCGAGGCCCCTTCGACGCCCGCACCCGTGCAGGCCACGGGCACGCTGGGCGTGAGCTTCGGCGCAGACGGCGCGGGCGATGTGGTGTTCACTGCAGACACGATCACCCAGTTGCAAGCCGAGGGCCTGCAATCCGGCGGTGCGGCACTGGACTACACGCTGTCCCCCGACGGCCACACCCTGACCGCCACTGCGGGCGGGCAGCAGGTGTTCACCGTGGTCATCGACAATCCAACCGGCCCGAACCCGAGCTATACCTTCACGCTCGACAAGGCGCTGAACAACCCCGCGGGGGCCGACCTGACGCCGGACTTCCTGTTCCACGTGACCGACGGCGACGGCGACCACAGCGAGCAGAGCTTCACCGTCACCATCAAGGACGACGGTCCCGCCGCCACGCGCGGCATCACGGTCGCCGAGGATGGCCAGACCATCTTCACGACCTCGGCCGACGGCAGTGACACCAACGTCGCCGTTACTGGCGTGCCGACCCATGGCACGGCCACCGTGAACCCGGATGGCACCATCACCTACAAGCCCGCAGCCAACTACAGCGGCACGGACAGCTTCACCTACACCACCACGGCCGACGACGGCAGCACCGTCACCACCACCGTCAACGTCACGGTGAGCCCCGTGGCCGATGCGCCGGGCATGGGAGACGACAAGACCGTGAACGTCAACGAGGATGAATCGGTGTCGCTGGGCCTGATACTGCCGACCATCACCGACGACACCGACCAGAACGGCACCGGCACCGGCACGGGCGACAACCCCGAGCGCCTCGGGGCCATCACGCTGACGGTATCGGGTGATGGTGCATCCGGCGTCACCCTCAGCACGGGCTCGACGGTGCTGACGCCGGTGAGCGGCAAGATCACGGTGGTCATCACCGATCAGCCCCATATCAGCGGCGTGCCCGCGGCCGATGCGGCCAATGGCATCTACCACCTGACCCGGGCCGAGTACCAGGCGCTGCAGGCCAACCCGGCGCCCGAAAGCGGACGCAACTTCACGGTGACCGTCTCGGCCACCAGCTACGAGGTCGATGACACGGGTGCGGCCATTGGCGCCGGCGCGTCCGCCTCGCAGGCCATCACGGTCGATGTGCAGGCCGTGACCGATGGCGCCACGCTGACCCTCAATACGACGGATGTGACCTTCAATGAGGACGCGACCTTCGACCTGTCGAGCTACCTCGGCGCCACATTGACCAGCACCGATGCCAACGCCGGCAACGACACCGACGGCAGCGAAACCTACTGGTACAGCATCGTCGGCCTGCCGCAGGGCACGGTGGTCCAGATCAATGGTGCCAGCTACACCGCCGGCGCGGACGGCACGGTGACTTCCAGCAGCAGCTTCACGGCGACGCCCAGCATCACCGTCAAGCCGCCGGCCAACTTCAGCGGTGACATCAACGGCGTCACGATCACGCTGCACACGAAGGACACCGATGGCGATTCGGCCGGTGCCATCGCCGAGCAGACCTCGGCTGTCACCGTGAACCTGCATGTGACCCCGATGGCCGACGATGTCAACGTCGTCAACCCCGCCGCCGCGGGCGAGGATTCGCAAATCGCCTTCCTGGCCGGCATCAGCCACACGGACGGCGACACCACGGGCGGCGGTAGCGAGCGCATCACCGAGGTCTCGTTCGGCGTGCCCACTGGCTGGACGCTGACTTCGCCGTCCATCACGGGAGTGACGGTGAACACGTCGGGCGCCACCGCGACCATCAGCTTCGATGCGGGCATGACCCAGGCGCAGATCGAGACCGCGCTCGACGCCTTCACGATCCGTCCGCCCGCGCACAGCAGCAAGGACGCCACGATCCAGGTCACCATCAAGACCGAGGACACGAACACCGTGAACGGCAGCCCGGTCACGGCGAGCGTCACGGAGACGAAGCCGGTCACGGTCACCGTCACCCCCGTGGCCGAACGCACCGACAGTGACAGCGACGGCCAGGCCGGCAACGACGTGACCATGAATGGCGACCATGTCTATACCGCTGCAGGCAAGGAGGACCAATGGTTTGCGCTCGGCACCGACTTCACGGATGCCGCAAACGGAAACCCTGGTGATGCAGGAGTTAACCTGGCTGGCCCCTGGACCAACGAAGACTCCGACGAGTTCACCTTTGCCGTGCTCACGCCCAGTCTGAGCAATGCCAGCTCCGGTGACTCGGTCAACGGCACGACGTTCCGTTACCACGATGGCAGCGGCTGGAAGGAGCTGGTGTTCAACGGCGAGGCGGTCTGGGTGCCGTCGCAGTACCTCAACACGCTGCAGGTCAAGGCGCCGCCCAATGTGGCGGGCACGCTCACGGTGACCGTGCAGGCGGCCACGGTGGACTATGACGATGATGCGGATCCGTCGACTCCGCCCACGGGCCCCGTCAGCTCCGGGGCGGGCGTGAACGTGCAGCTTTCGGGCAGCGCGGAACTGACGCAGATCCAGATCAACCCCGTCGCCGACGAGGTGACCCTGGCCCTCAATGGCCATGCCAGCGGGCAGGAAGACCAGGCGATCGCGCTGGCCATCAAGGCCACGAGCTCCGACCCCTCGGAGACCATCACCCTCACGATTGCGGACATTCCTGCGGGTGCGGTGCTGACCTATGACGGCAATGCCGTCAACGTTTCAGCGGGTTCCGCAACGATCGCCAACTTCGACCACAGCAAGCCGCTGACGATCACGCCGCCGCCCCACAGCAATGCGGATTTCACGCTGAAGATCTCCGCCGTGTCCGTCGATGGCAGCAACCATTCGACGCCCACCCCCGCGCGCGACATCGAGGTCAGCGTCAAGGGCGTGGCGGATGTGCCGGTGGTGACAGTCGCCCAGGCGCCGACCTACGCCGAGGCGGCCCTGGACGGCAATACCGCGACGGTCAGGCTCTCGGACCTCGTGACCAGCGTCACCTCGCCCGATGGCGATGGCTCCGAGGTCGTGAGCCTGCGCATCACCGGTCTGGCCGAGGGCTTCACGCTCACGGGCGCCACGCTGGTGACCGGCGGCACGGGCACGGAGCGCGTCTGGACGGTGCCGGCCAGCCAGATGGCCAATGTGGAGGTCAAGCTGCCCGCCAACTTCAGCGGCCAGGTGAGCCTGCAGGTCGTGGGCGTGACGACCGAGAACGATGGCGACTCCCTCACGGGCACCATGAATGAGGTGAGTTTCACGGTCACGCCCTCGGCCGAGGGCGTGGCCAGTACCTCCGCCACCGTGGCGGAGGATGTGCGCTCGTCGCTGGGGCTGTCCATCGTCCATGTGGGCGGCGACGCTGACGAGCGGCTGGGCAAGGTCTGGATACAGGCCGACCAGGTGAGTACCACGAACTACACGCTCTACCTGATGGACGGGACGGCGCTGAGCAGCCTGCCGACGACGAACATCGGCGGCGTCAATTACGTGGAGATCGCCGCGACGGACGTGCCCGGTTTGCAGGTGCAGGGCGCTGCGAACCTGGACGGCCATCTCGGCAGCTTCAACTACCGCTACGAGGTCATCGACGACCATTTCGGCACCACGGCCACGGGCCCGGCCAACACGGTGGAGAAGACGGGCAGCTTCACGATCGGCGCCACGGCCGTGACCGATGCGGTGGACCTGAGCATCGCGAACATCGATGGCACCCCTACCGACACGACTACAGTGACCAGCGCAGGCAGCACGGTCACCGTGAACCTGCAGGTGGACTCGGTGGACAAGGACGGCAGCGAGCATGTGATCCGCGTGCTCATCGAAGGCGTGCCCGAGGGCGTGACCGTGGTCGATGGCGCGCAGACCGGCACCAACACCTGGGTGCTGGTGTACGAGGGCTCTGCCGCCAAGGCCATAGGCGCATCCGGTGTCGGCCTGCCCGTGCAGTTCATCGTGGCGCAGGACGCGGGCACGGGCAGCCTGGTCATGCACGACATCACGATGACGGTGCTGGCGCAGGACAACGGCGATCAAGTCAATCCCGGCACTGCCGTTGTGGCAGATTCGGTCACCTGGCATCTGGGCATCGACCTTGCCCAGGGGGACGGCGCCGCGCCGCCGACGATTGGCAAATGGGAGTACAACGGCGCCGTGGCGACCGAGGACGTGTCTTTCGCCCTGTCGGACGTCCTCACCGGCGAGGTCACGATCATGTCGCCTGCCGCGCCCAATACCCTCACGGTCACGGTGACCGACCTGCCCCCGGGCACGAGCGTGAGCGGCATGGTGCTGACCATGATCAACGGCACGCCCACCTGGACCGCCAGCGTGACGGTGACGGGTACCGGCGGACAGGCCGCGCTCGATACGCTGCTGGCCGGCATCACCATCACGCCGCCAGCGGACTACAACGACAACACGGGCGGCTTCACGTTCAACGCCAGCCTGCATACCTCGGCGGCCGGCGGCACGAGCAACCAGGCCACCACAGCCATGCCCGTGCCGGTGACGCCCGTGACCGATGAGGCCGTGATCACCGTGAGCGCCGCCGACATGGCCGAGGGCGCCGCGAGCATCCCCGTGACCATCACCGTGGCCGACCCCAGGGACGGCGCGCATGGCCAGATCGTGGACGGCAAGCTCTACGTGCAGGTGGACGCCCCGGGGAACGCCGGCGGCACCCTGTCGCAGGGCGGCACGGCGCTGACGCCGGAGGCGGTCACGGGCGTGCCCGGCGTTCCGAACGGCAACTACTACGTCATCGACGTCGGCCCGAATGGCGGCAGCGTCAGCCTGGACTACACGCCGCCGGTGGGCAGCCTTCAGCCCGGCAGCGTCACCATCAATGCCTACGCGCAGACGCAGGAGACGGGTGCCTCCAACCAGGTCACCGGCAGCGGCAGCGACGCAGCGACCATCTCCATCGTCAACAACGGCGTGACCGTGAGTGGCAACACCGACTGGACGGGCAACGAGCCCGACACCTCTGCGCAGGGCGATGCCATCGCCCTGGGCGGACTGAGCGTGGCGCTGGCCGACAGCGATGGCTCGGAGACCATCAACACCATATTGCTCTCGGGCGTGCCCGTGGGCTTCCTGGTGTACGTGGGCGGCGTGCTGGCCAACAACGCGGGCGGCGACGGCACGAACAACACCTGGGTGCTGTCGTCCAGCGGCGCGTTGCCATTGGTCTCCATCCTGCCGCCGGCGCACTGGAGCGGCACGCTGTCGGGGCTGAAGCTGCTGGTCGAGTCGGGCGAGACCTCGCTCGCCGGCAAGCGGGTGGACAGCATCGATCTTGCCGATGTGGTCGTGAACGCGGTGGCCAATGGGCTGACCATGGCCCCCACGCACTCCTTCGGCAAGGAGGGCGGCATCATCGACCTGAACCTGAACGCCAAGATGAACGACCCGGTTGCGGCCACGGCCACGTTGGCCGACGCAAGCGTGGAGACGACGACGCTGCAGATCACGGGCCTGGGCGAGCATGCGGCCTTCTATATCGGCACCACCCTGATCGACGCCGGCCGGGTGAGCCATTCCGGCGGCACCTACACGATCACCGGCCTGAGCCAGGCCGATCTGGACAAGCTGGGCTTTGTGCAGGCCGCGTCGGCGCTCGACGATCAGGACGGGGTCCAGGCCGGCGTGCAGATCGGCGTGACGGCGTGGACGGTGGAATCGGCCACGGGTGTCCAGTCCGTGCAGGTGACGGACACGCTCGACCTGCAGGTCTCCAAGGTGGCGGGAACCACCGGGGCCGACTCGCTCATCTGGGGCGGCGCGGCCAAGCCGGTCATCGACGGCCTGGCCGGCGACGACACGGTGGCGCTGCGCCTGGGCGAGGACGTCGCCGGCGCGGATCTGAGCCTGGGGCTGAAGAACATCGAGACGCTCGACCTCTCGGTCGCCGGTGCGAACAACGTCACCGGGTTGACCGCGGCCGATGTGCTGTCCCTCACCGACAGCCGCAACACGCTGACCATCCTGGGCGACGCTCAGGACGGCGTGGCCCTGAGCGGCGGCGGCTGGACCAAGGGGAGCAGCAGCGGTGGCTACACCGAGTACAGCTCCGGCTCGGGCGCCAGCCTGGTGAAGGTGCTGATCGACGACGACATCACCAACGTCTCCTATTCCTGATACGCAGGGAGCGCGGCCGCCGCGGCGGCCGCGCTCCCCGCGTCTTTCTGGCAGTGATTTCTTGACTACCGTTTCCCATCGTTTCACAGGTCTGCCGCCGCGCCCACGGGCGCTCGCGGCCCTTTGTGCCGGCCTGCTGCTGTGCGCCGGCGCGGCGCGCGCGCAGCCGGCCCCCGCCGGCCCCCTGACGCTCGAGGCCGCCGTGCATGCGGCCGCGCGCTGGCACCCCAGCGTGCGCCATGCGGCGCAGCAGGTCCTGCAGGCCCAGGAGGGCATTGCCATGGCGCGCTCGGGCTACATGCCGCAGGTGCGCGCGGGCGTCGGCGCGCAGTTCGGCAACAACAACATTTCCTCCTACAACTCGCGGCGCGTGCAGACGGGCACGCTGGGCGTCTCGCAGATGCTGTACGACTTCGGCAAGGTGGACAGCGCCGTGGACCAGGCCCAGGCCGCCACGCGCGCCACCGAGGCCCAGGTGCAGCAGAGCATCGACGACGTGGTGCGCGACACGGTGCAGAGCTGGGTGGAGGTGCACCGCCAGCAGGCGCTGGGCCAGATTGCGCGCGAGCAGCTCGAGGGCGTGCAGGCCCTGGCCGCGCTGGTGAGCGAGCGCGAGCACAAGGGCGCCGGCACGCGCTCGGATGTCGCCCAGGCGCAGGCCCGCGTGGAGGCGGCGCGCGTGCAGGTGCTCGGCGCCGACGCGCTGGCCACGCGCGCGCGCCTGAACCTGCGCAACCTGGTTGGCGGCCGCAGCGCCGACGGCATCGCCGGCGACCCGCCGGCCTGGCTGGGCCAGGCCTGCGGCGCGCAGGCCGACGCGAGCGAGCCCGTGACCCCCGCGGTGCGCGCGGCCGAGGCCCGGCGCGCCGAGGCCGACGCGCAGATGCGCGGCGCGCGCGCGCAGCGCCTGCCCACGCTGTCCCTGGACGGCACGGTGAGCCAGGCGCTGTCGGGCCGCTCGCGCATGGTGGGCGAGGGCAGCACCCACACCACGGTGGCCGTGAATTTCTCGGTGCCGCTGTACGAGGGGGGCGCGGGCGACGCGCGCGAGCGCGCAGCCGTCCATGCGCTGGGCGCGGCCGATGCGGCGCTGGAGCAGGCGCGCCAGGACGCGCGCCAGAGCCTGGACGATGCGCAGGCCCTCGCGCAGAGCTTTGCCGGGCGCGACCCGGCGCTGGCCGCCCGCGTGCAGAGCATCCGCACCACGCGCGACCTGTACCACCAGCAGTATCTGCAGCTGGGCACGCGGTCGCTGCTGGATCTGCTCAATTCCGAGCAGGAGTACCACACCGCGCGCCTGGAGCAGGCCGAGAGCCTGCACGAACAGCTGCGGCTGGGTGCGCTCTGCCTCTACAACACCGACCGGCTGCGCAGCGCCTTCGGGCTGGACATGGCGCAGGACGCCGCCGGCGGCGGGAGCATGAAATGACACAGGCGACGAGCGATACAACCCGTGCCGCCGCGCCCGAGGCCGCCGGCGCCCCCGAGGCCGCGCGCGCGCTGCAGGGCGGCTGGCGCGAGGCCGTGCTGGCCGTGGCCGCGCACTACCACCTCGAGGCCTCGCCCGAACATATCCGCGTGAGCGCGCAGTGGAACGAGCGCCTGCCCATGGAGGAGCAGGCGCGGCTGATGGCCCGCCAGGCGGGCCTGTCGCTGCAGATGGTGCAGCCGCGCCTCGAGGGCCTGAGCCCCTGGCGCCTGCCGCTGGTGGTGCAGCTCGAGGGCGGGCAGGTGGCGGTCATCACCGCCCTGGCCGCCGACGGGCTGCGCCTGATGATGAGCGGCGACGCCGGCGTCGAGACCACCTGCAGCGCCGCGGAGCTTGGGCCGCGCCTCAAGGCCATGGCCGTGCTGCGGCCCATGCGCTCGGCGCCCGATTCGCGCGTGGACGACTACATCCGTCCCGTGCAGCCGCATTGGCTGCGCAGCCTGGTGCTGGCCGACCCGCGGCCCTACGGCCATATCCTGGCCGCGTCCCTGGTCACCAATCTGATGGCGCTGGCGGGCGTGCTGTTCTCCATGCAGGTCTATGACCGCGTGGTGCCGGCGCAGTCCATGCCCACGCTCTATGTGCTGTTCGGGGGCGTGCTGCTGTCCATCGTGTTCGCCTGGGTCATGCGCGACGCGCGCATGCGCATCACCGACCTGCTGGGCAAGCGGGCGGACCTGCGCATTTCCGACCGCGTGTTCGGCCATGCGCTGCGCGTGCGCAACAGCGCGCGGCCGCGCTCCACGGGCAGCTTCATCTCGCAGGTGCGCGAGCTCGAGCCGGTGCGCGAGATGCTCACCTCCACCACGATCACGGCGGCGGCGGACCTGCCGTTCTTCCTGCTGTTCTGCGTGGTGTTCTGGCTGATCGCGGGGCCGCTGGTCTGGGTGCCGCTGGCCGCGGGCGTGCTGCTGCTGGTGCCCAGCCTGCTGGCCCAGCCCAGGCTGCGCGCGCTGGCCCAGGAGAGCATGCGCGAGTCGTCGCTGCGCAATGCCATGCTGGTGGAGGCCGTGCAGGGCGTGGAGGACATCAAGCTGCTGCAGGCCGAGCCGCGCTTTCAGAACCAGTGGAACCACTACAACGCGGTCAGCGCCGAGTCGGGGCTGAGGATGCGTTCGCTGCTCAACCAGCTCAACAACTGGACGCAGACCGTGCAGGGCGCGGCGTTTGCGGTGGTGCTCTTTGCGGGCGTGCCGCAGGTGATCTCGGGCGAGGTGAGCACCGGCGTGCTGGTGGCGGCCTCCATCCTCATTGGCCGCATGCTGGCGCCGCTCGCGGGCGTGACGCAGGTGCTCAACCGCTGGCAGCAGGCCAGGGTCGCGGGCCAGGCGCTCGATCAGCTGATGCAGCTGCCCGTGGACCATGCGCCGCAGGACACGCGCGTGCACCGCCCGGTGCTGCAGGGCGAGTACGAGCTGCGCGAGGCGATGTTCAGTCATGACGGGCAGACGCCGGCGCTCAAGGTGCAGGCGCTCAGGATCCGCGCGGGCGAGCGCATCGCGGTGCTGGGCCGCAACGGCGCGGGCAAGTCCACGCTGCTGCAGGCGCTGTCGGGCCTGATGGAGCCGCGCGCGGGTTCGGTGCTGCTCGACGGCGTGTCGCTCGCCCACATCGATCCGGCCGACGTGCGTCGCGACGTGGGCCTGCTGACCCAGAACGCGCGCCTGTTCCATGGCACGCTGCGCGAGAACCTGATGCTGGGCGCCCCCCATGCGAGCGACGAGCAGCTGCTGGCGGCGCTGCAGGCCTCGGGCGCCTGGGCCTATGTGCGCGGCCTGCCCCTGGGGCTCGATCATCCGGTGCTCGAGGGCGGCCTGGGCCTGTCGGGCGGCCAGCGTCAGGGCCTCCTGCTCGCGCGCCTGCTGCTGCGCGAGCCGCGCGTGCTGCTGCTCGATGAGCCGACGGCGGCGCTCGACGAGGTGGCCGAGCGCGAGGTCATTCAGCGCCTGCGCCAGCAGTCCGTGGGGCGCACGTTGGTGGTGGCCACGCACCGGCCCGCGGTGCTCGATGTGGTCGAGCGCATCGTCGTGGTCGATGGCGGCGCCATCGTGATGGACGGCCCGCGCGACGAGGTGCTGGCGCGGCTGCGCGCGGGACCGGCCGGCGCGGCCGCGGGCGCCCCGGCGGCGCAGGCCGTGCCGGGCCTGCAGCGGCTGCAGGTGCCGGCGCTGCGCAAGGGCGCGGCCGTCGTGCAGGTCAAGGGAGAAACCGCATGAACGCCGCCGTGAAGCCGAACCCTGCGGCGGGCGCCGCTGCCCCCGTGCCGCCCGTGCATGTCACGCGCCTGCCCAACCTGGACGATGTCGACGAGGTGCGCGCCACGCGCTCCAACCATGTCGTGTGGTGGCTTGTCGCCTTTCTGCTGGCCTTCGTGGCCTGGGCCTGGTTCTTCGAGATCGACGAGGTCTCCAGCGGCATGGGCAAGGTGATTCCGAGCTCGCGCGAGCAGCATATCCAGTCGCTCGAGGGCGGCATCCTGGCCGAGCTGCGCGTGCGCGAGGGCGAGATCGTCGAGAAGGGCCAGGTGCTGGCCCAGCTCGATCCCACGCGCAGCGCCTCGAACGTGGAGGAGACGGCGGCGCGCTATCGCGCGGCCCTGGCGAGCAGCGCGCGCCTGCGTGCCGAGGTCGATGGCAGGTCCGCGATCGCGTTTCCGGACGAGCTCGATCGCTGGCCCCAGCTCAGGCAGTCCGAGCAGGCGCTGTTCCAGTCCCGCCGCGCCAGCCTGAGCGAGACGCTGGGCGGCCTGCAGCAGGCGCTGTCGCTGGTGCGGCGCGAGCTGGAGATCACGCGCTCCCTGGTGGGCAGCGGCGCGGCCAGCAACGTGGAGCTGATCCGCCTGCAGCGCCAGGGCGCGGACCTGGAGCTCAAGATCGCCGAGGCGCGGGCCAACTACATGGTGCGCAGCCGCGAGGAGCTGGCCAAGGCCGATGCCGAGGTCAAGTCGCTGTCCTCGGTCGTGCGCGGCCGCACCGACAGTCTGGAGCGGCTCACGCTGCAGTCGCCCGTGCGCGGTGTCGTCAAGAAGGTCGATGTCACGACGCTGGGCGGCGTGGTGCCGCCCAACGGCTCGGTCATGACGCTGGTGCCGCTGGACGACCAGCTCATCGTGGAGGCGCGCATCTCGCCGCGCGACATCGCCTTCATCCACCCGGGCCAAAAGGCCCTGGTCAAGGTCACCGCCTACGACTACGCCATCTACGGCGGGCTGGAGGGCGAGGTGCTGACCATCGCGCCGGACACGCTGCGCGACGAGGTCAAGCCCGAGATCGTCTACTACCCCGTGCTCGTGCGTACGACCGCCGACGCCCTGGTCAACAAGGCCGGCGCGCGCTTTCCCATCGTGCCCGGCATGGTCACCACGGCCGACATCCGCACCGGCCGCAAGACCGTCTGGGACTACCTGACCAAGCCGCTCAACCGCGCCCGCGAGGCGCTGCGCGAGCGCTGAGATGCCGCATTCACCCACCTTTTCCATGAGGACCCCTGCCATGCATTCCCTCCGCGTTCCTTCTCTCGCTTCTGCCGCCCCCATGGTCGGCGCGGCCCTGCTGACGGCGGGCTGTGTCGCGATCGGCCACAACAACCCGGTGGACCCGGTGAGCAACCGCGACGAGCTCAAGTTCAGCGATGTCTCGATCGACCGGCCCGACTTCAGGGACCCGTTCGTGCGCGACGGCGTCGTCTCCGAGCCCGTGCAGCTGCGCCGGATCACCGCCGGGCTCACGCCCGAGCAGGTGCGCCAGGCCCTGGGCCAGCCGCTGCAGGAGCAGGATGGCGCGCGTGGCCGCGAATGGGACTACAACTTCAAGTTCCGCATGCCGCAGTCCACGAACTACCTGGTCTGCCAGTACAAGGTGGTCTTCGACGCCGCCACCTCTGCCGTGCGCGAGACGGTCTGGCGCCGCCGGCAATGCCAGGAGCTGGTGGCCGCGGCGCGCTGAGGCGCCCCCGGCCTGGCGCTGGCCATATGCGGGACAATGGCGGGCTTCGCCCCGCACCGGGGCCATCACCGCAAACCCTGCCATGCACATCACCAAAGACACCGCCGTCACCATCAGCTACAAGATCACCGACCCGGCCACGGGCCGGCCGCTCGACTCGGGCCATGTGGCCTATCTGCATGGCGGCTACGAGAACATCTTCCCCAAGGTCGAGGCCGCGCTCGAGGGCCAGGCCGCGGGCCATGCGGCCACGGTGGATCTGGCCGTGGAGGACGCCTTCGGCGCGCGCGACGAATCCCTGGTGCGCACCATCCCCAAGAGCGAGTTTCCGCCCGGCGTCAAGGTCGGCGGCCAGCTGCAGGGCCCGGGTGCCGACGGCCGGCCGCAGATGTTCTACGTGGTCAAGATCAAGGGGCCCGAGGTGCATCTCGACGGCAACCACCCGCTGGCCGGCCAGGCGCTGCGCTTTGCCTGCAAGGTGACCGAGGTGCGCGCCGCCACGGCCGAGGAGATCGCCCACCGCCATGTGCATGGCGGCCATGGCCATCATCACTGATTACTTCTGTTTTGATAGCTGCCAGCGCCCGCCCGCAGGGCGCTGGAGCCGTTTTTATCTCTTGAGCCGCAGCAGCGCACGGCGCATCAGGCGCTCGGCCCGGTCGCGGATCTGCAGCGGGCTGTGGCCGGGGCGCGGGCGCAGGCGGGCCTGCTCGCAGGCGGCCAGGAAGTCCTGCAGCAGCGGCGTGGCGTCCAGCGTCACGCCCTCGCGCGAGCGGAATTCCGGGTGCCATTGCGTGGCCGCGATGTAGCCGCGCCCGCGGCCGGCGCTGCGGCGTATGGCCTCGGGCACGGCGTCGGGGTAGCTCCAGGCCTCGATGTCGAAGCCCGGCGCCAGGTTCTTGATGCCCTGGTGGTGGATGCTGTTGACCGTGGTGCGCGTGCAGCCCGGGTAGAGCCGCGCCAGATGCGAGCCGGGCACGATGTCCACCTCGTGCACATGCTGGTCGTAGGTGCTGGGGTTGCGGTGCTGCATGGCGCCGGGGTGCTGGGTCTCTATGTCCTGGTAGAGCGTGCCGCCGAAGGCCACGTTGATGAGCTGCAGCCCGCGGCAGACGCCGAAGATGGGCTTGCCCGCCTGCTCGAAGGCCTCGACCACGGCCAGGTCATACAGGTCGCGCACGCGGTCGCCCATCCACTCGGCCTGCAGCGGCATCTCGCCATAGCTGCCGGGCCAGACGTCGGCGCCGCCATGCATGACCACGCCGTCGAGCCATTCGGCGTAATGCTTGAGCGAGACGTCGCCGCGCGCCGTCTCGCCCGTGGGGCAGGGCACCATGACCACGAGCGCGCCCGACGACATGATCCAGTGCGCAATCGACTGCTCCACATACTGCAGCGTCTTGTTGGTGAACAGCGAGCGGCCCGGGTCGGCATGCGAGAAGCAGGCCGACAGGCCGATCTTCAGACGCGGGGGCGTGGGATGCAGGGCGGACATGCAGCAGTTGTAGCACTGCCGCGCCGGCCTGTCTGCACGCGCGCGTTGCCGCGGGGAGACACCAGCGCCGACGCACATAAATTGACGGGTATCAAGCCGGCCCGCCCCGCCTGGTGCATGATGTGGGCAAGGCACGGGCACAGGGCCCGGCTTCAACAGGAGGAAAACCATGCAAGTTCAGGTACACACCAACGACCATATCCAGGGCGGTGAATCGCTGATCCACTGGGCGCAGGAGGAGGTCGCCACCAAGCTGGCCCGCTTTCGCGACCATGTGACGCGTGTCGAGGTGTTCCTGTCCGACGTGGACGCGGGCAAGTCCGGCGTGGCCGACAAGCGCTGCGTGATCGAGGCCCGCCCCAATGGCCGCCAGCCCGTGGCCGCCACCGCCGAGGCCGCCAAGGTGGCCGATTGCGTGGCCGGCGCGCTCGACAAGCTGGTGCGCTCGCTCGGCGACGACATCACGCGCGCCAAGGACCGCCAGGGGCGCGAGACCATTCGCACGGCTGAGTGACGCCCCGCCGGGGACCATGAGAACAGGCGCCTCGGGCGCCTGTTGTTCTTTCTGGGGCGCCATGCTGCCTTCTGGTGGCCAGGCGCCTGCCTACTGTGCTGGACGGGATTCGCTGTCCGCACACAACAGCCGCTCGAACTCCGGCAGCGGCACTGCTTTGGAGAAGAGATAGCCCTGTGCCAGGTCGCAGTCCAGGGTCTTCAGCAGGTCGCGCTGTGCCGTTGTCTCCACGCCCTCGGCGATGGTCTGTATGCCGAGCTTGTGGGCCATCACGATGATGGCTTCGAGGATGGCCTGGTCGTCGTCGTCCCTCTCCAGGCTGCGCACGAAGGAGGCGTCGATCTTCAGGTAGTCGATGTCAAACCGCTTGAGGTAGGCCAGCGAAGAAAAGCCCGTGCCAAAGTCGTCCAGCGCCACCTCGATGCCATGGTTGTCGAAGCCCGTGAGGCAATGCTTGACCTGTTGCGAGTCCTCGACCAGCGTGCTTTCGGTGATTTCCATCGACAGTGCATTGCGCGGCAGGCCTGCAGCGTCCAGCAGGCCTGCCCACTGAGTGGCTCCAAAGCCAGGGCTGGCCAGTTGTCTGCCTGACACGTTCACGCTGATGGGCAGCAGTCGGCCCGTGCGTGAGTGGATGCGCGCCACCGCGTGCACGGCCTGGCCAAGCACCCAGGTGCCCAGCTCGTGAATCAGTCCCGACTCTTCCGCCAGGGGAATGAACTCCGCAGGGCTGACCATGCCGTGGTCCGGGTGCCACCAGCGCAGCAGGGCTTCGGCCTTGGCCATGCGGCCGGTGCGCAGGTCGACGATGGGCTGGAAATGCACATGCATCTGTTGCCTGTCCAGCGCTTCGCGCAAGTCGCGCACCAGCAGGGCGCGACGAGTGAGTCGGGCCTGAATGTCGGGGCTGAAATGGGCATATCGGTTGCGCCCTTCGGACTTCGCTTCATACATGGCCTGATCGGCGAACCTCATCAGGTCACCGATCTCGTGGGCATCGTGTGGGCACACGGCGATCCCGATGCTGGCGTGGGTGTGCAACTGGACGTCGCCCAGTGACAGTGGCTTGGCCAGCTCATCGTTGATGCGCGTCGCCAACAGGGCAATCGGACCGGATGCCGTGAGGCCAGGCAGGATGATGCCGAACTCGTCCCCGCCCAGGCGGGCCACCAGGTCACCCTGGCGCACACAGGTTTGAATGCGTTTGGCAACGGCCTTGAGCAGTTCGTCGCCCTTGGCATGTCCCAGGGTGTCGTTGACTTCCTTGAAGTTGTCCAGGTCCAGCAGCAGCAGTGCCGCAGGCCTATCGCGGCCGACCGTGGATCGCAACTGGTTGCGAAACATGTTGCGGTTGGGCAGGCCTGTCAGCTCGTCGAAGTGGGCCTGGTGCCAGATCAGGTCGCCCTGGCGCTTTTTTTCGGTCACGTCCTTGAGCACGACGGTGGTGCCGATCTCGCCCTGTACATCATCTTCAATGGGCGTGACGGTAATTTCCACGTGCAGCTCACGCCCCTGGCAGTTGCTCAACATGGAGGTGTAGCCACTGGGCAGCTCCTTGTGGATCTGCACGCTTTGCCGACCCTGGGGCTCGATCAGAGGAATGACGGCTTCAAGCGGCCTGTCCAGGCATTCTCCGGTCTGGCAACCCAGCAGCTCTGCCGCCGGCAGGTTCATGAAGCCCACGCGTCCGTTCCTGTCGGCCACCACCACGCAGTCGCTGATGCTCGACAGGATCGCCGCCTGGGTGATGCGGGCGGTTCGCAGGCTTTCCTCGACCTTGTGGCGGTGCAGGGCCGTGCGCAGCGCCATGAACAGGTCATGCTCGCGAAACGGCTTCACGATGTAGCCAAACTGGGCGTTGATCTGTGCGCGCTGCAGGGTTTCGCGGTCGGAGTGCGCAGAGGCAAAGATGACGGGAATCTGCCGGCTCTGGTATATCTGTTCCGCAGCCTCGATGCCGTTCATTGTCCCCTTGAGGCGTATGTCCATGAGTATCGCATCGGGCAGCAGCTCCTGCGCCATTGCAATGGCCTCTGCGCCCGTGTCCGCAATGCCCAGCACCTCGTAGCCCATGCGCGTCAGACGGTCGGCCGTTTCCTCGGCAATCAGTGCCTCGTCCTCGACGATGAGCAGTCTCTGCGGCGGTGGATTGCTGCCGCTCATTCGGTTTCCTTTGCCGTGCATTTGTGCGGCAGCGGCAGACTCAGCACCACGCGCGTGCCGGGACTGGCCGGTGCAAACTCCACCGTCCCGTCGATCTGCTTGGTCAGGGAGCGGATCAGGCGCTTGCCCAGCGATGTTCCGCCGGACAGGGTGAAATCTGCCGGCAGGCCGCGGCCATTGTCACGCACCTCCAGTTCGATGCGGCCCGGCCCGCTGTGACGCAGGCCGATCTGCAGCGTGCCCTGCTGACCCGGTGTCATGCCGTGCTTGAGCGCATTGGTGATCAGTTCGTTGAGGATCAATCCGCACGGTACGGCCATGTCGATGCTCAGCAAAATGGGTTCGAGTGAGGTTTCGAGCCGCACCTGATCCGCAGTCAGGCTGTAGCTGCCGATGAGCTGGGTGCTCAGGCTGGTCACGTATTCGGCAAAGTCCACCGTCGCCAGGTTGTGGCTGTAAAGGGTTTCATGCACCAGGGCCATGGATCGCACCCTGTCCTGGCTTTCGCGCAGGATGGCCTTCATGCTCTCGTCCTGCAGCAGGTTGGACTGCAGCGAGAACAGGCTGGCAATCACCGCCAGGTTGTTCTTGACGCGGTGGTGTATCTCCTTGAGCAGCACCTCCTTTTCCTTGAGCGCGGCGAGCACCAGTTGCTCGGCACGCTTGCGCTCGCTGATGTCGCGCACCACGCACAGCGTCACCGGGCCCTCGCTGCTGCGCAAGGGGCTGATCATCACGTCGGCAGGGAACTCGCTGCCGTCCTTGCGCAACCCGAACAGCGCAAGCCCGGCGCCCATCGAGCGCACGCGAGGTGCCTCCTGATAGTGCTGGCGATGCGCCGCGTGCTGATGCATGACTCGCTTGGGGATCAGTTGCTCGATGATCATGGAGTTCAGCTCACCCTGCGCATAGCCAAACAGGCTGCAGGCGCGGCTGTTGGCCTGGGTGATGCGTCCGTCCTGCGCCACTAGCAGCAGTCCGTCGGGCGAGAACTCAAATACTTGTCGATACAGGTCCATGGAATGGTCTTTCGCTGCGTTCCTAGTGCGCCAGCACAGGCAAGGCATGGGCCTTGTGCTGACGGCGAAGCACGACGGCGTCCGGCATGCTGGCCTGGGAGTCCCCTTCCAGCCGGAAGATCTGTACCGACTCGCTCGTGGCATGGGCCAGGCCCTGCAGGGACTGGGCCGAGGAGGCAATCTGCTCGACCATGGCTGCGTTTTGCTGGGTGATGCCGTCAAGCTCGGCGATGGCGGTGTTGACCAGGGCAATGCCACTGCGCTGCTCGCCCGTGGCATGGCTGATTTCGTCCACCAATGCATTGACCTGGCGCACGCTGGCCATCATCTCGGTCATGGTCTCGCGTGCCACCTGCGTGGTCTCATGGCCGGCGCGCACCGTGTGCGCCGCATCGTCGATGAGCTGCTTGATCTCCTTGGCCGATTGGGCGCTGCGCTGTGCGAGGGCGCGGACCTCAGAGGCCACGACGGCAAAGCCGCGCCCATGCTCGCCGGCGCGCGCGGCCTCCACGGCAGCATTGAGCGCGAGGATGTTGGTCTGGAACGCGATGGAGTCGATCACCTGCGTGATCTCGCCGATGCGCTGCGAGGCCTTCTGGATCGCGTCCATGGTCTCGCCCACCTCGTTGACGGCGCGGTGGCTGCGCTCCGTGACGGCCTGGGTCTGCGCGGACAGCTGGCTCGCCTGCCGGGCCGACTCGGCCGTCTGCTCGACGGTGCCCGTGATCTGCTCCATGGCGGACGCCGTCTGCTGCAGGTTGCCGGCCTGAGTCTCGGTGCGCTGCGACAGGTCCAGGTTGCCCTGGGCGATCTCGCGCGTGCCCAGCACCATGCCCTGGCTGTGCGTGCGCGCATCGCGCACGATGGAGCGCAGGTTCACGCCGAGCTGCCCGAGGGCCTGCTCCAGTGCGCCGAGCTCGTCGCCGCGCGTGCGCGCGATCTGCTGCGTCAGGTCGCCCGCGGCCAGGCGGTTGGCGTTGGTCATCAGGCGCCCGAGGGGACTGATCAGCTGGCGCTGCAGCAGCCATCCCGCGGCGCCGAACAGGCCCAGCCGCAGCAGCCAGGCCAGGGCGTTCCATGCGGGCGCATCGGCGGGCAGCAGCGCGATGGCCTGGTTGCCGGCCAGCAGGACGAGCAGCGTGCAGGCGAGCTTGGCGCTGAGCCCCATGCGGGCCAGATCGGCCAGGCGCCCGGCCCACCCGGCCTTGACGACGCGGCCCTCCGAGAGGCGGTGCACGGGGCGTCCAGCCTTCTTCTCGTCACGCATGCGCGCATAGAGCGCCTCGGCCGCGGCGATCTGGGCGCGTGTGGCCTCGGTGCGCACCGACATATAGCCCACGGCCCGACCGTTCTCCATGAGCGGCGTGGCGTTTGCCATGACCCAGTAATGGTCGCCGTTCTTGCGCCGGTTCTTGACCGGGGCCGACCAGGGCTTGCCGCTGGCGATGGTCTGCCACATGTCGCGGTAGGCCTCCTCGGGCATGTCGGGGTGACGCACGATGTTGTGCGGCTGGCCCAGCAGCTCCTCGCGGGTGTAGCCGCTGACCTCGATGAATGCCGGGTTGCAATACAGGATGCGGCCCTTGGTGTCGGTGGTGGACACCAGGGTCTGTCCTGTCGGAAACGGGTATTCCTGGTTCGAGACGGGAAGGTTCAGGCGCATGGCGGGCATCCGATGAGTGAACGGAGAGTTGGGGCAAACCTGTTGCGTGACGCAGGTCCGGCTCTCCGCGTGCCTTGACCTGACGTCAAGAGGGGATTTTATCACACATGCGACTTATGTAAATAAATGTTGCATAAATGCCAAGGGAGTCCCTTGGGCGGACACAAAAAAACGCGCCCGAAGGCGCGTCTGCTGTTGCGGTCGAGCGAAGTGCTGGCTTACTTGCCGGCCATCACGCGCACCATTTCCAGGCACTTGTTGGAGTAGCCCCACTCGTTGTCGTACCAGGCCACGACCTTGACGAAGGTCTTGTCCAGGGCGATGCCGGCGTCGGCGTCGAACACCGAGGTGTGGGTCTCGCCGACGAAGTCGGTGGCCACGACCTTGTCCTCGGTGTAGGCCAGCACGCCCTTGAGGGCGCCCTGGGACTGGGCCTTCATCTCGGCCTTGATCTCGTCGTAGCTGGCTTCCTTCTCGAGTTCGACGGTCAGGTCGACCACCGACACGTCGGAGGTCGGCACGCGGAAGCTCATGCCCGTGAGCTTCTTGTTCAGCGAGGGGATCACCACGCCCACGGCCTTGGCGGCGCCGGTGCTGCTGGGGATGATGTTTTCCAGGATGCCGCGGCCGCCGCGCCAGTCCTTGTTCGAGGGGCCGTCCACGGTCTTCTGCGTGGCGGTGGCGGCGTGCACGGTGGTCATCAGGCCGCGCTTGATGCCCCACTTGTCGTGCAGCACCTTGGCCACGGGCGCCAGGCAGTTGGTGGTGCAGCTGGCGTTGCTGATAATGGCCTGGCCGTCATAGGTCTTGTGGTTCACGCCGAAGACGAACATCGGCGTGTCGTCCTTGGACGGGGCCGACATCAGCACCTTCTTGGCGCCGGCGGCGATGTGCTTCTCGGCGCTGGCCTTGTCCAGGAACAGGCCGGTGGACTCGATCACGATGTCGGCGCCGACCTCGTTCCACTTCAGGTTGGCGGGGTCACGCTCCTGGGTCAGGCGGATCTTCTTGCCGTTGACGATGAGGGTATTGCCATCGACCGACACCTCGCCCTTGAAGCGGCCATGCACCGAGTCATAGCGCAGCATGTAGGCCAGGTAGTCAGGCTCGAGCAGGTCGTTGATGGCGACGACCTCGATGTCGGAGAAGTTCTGCAGCGCCGAGCGCAGCACGTTGCGGCCGATGCGGCCGAAGCCGTTGATGCCAATCTTGATGGTCATGGTGAAGCCTCTAGGGATGGAAAAAACGAAAAACGGGTGGGTTCAGTGCTTGCGCGCCAGCGCCGCACGCACGGTGTCGGCCACGTTCTCGGCGGTGAAGCCGAAATGCTTGAACAGCACGCCCGCGGGTGCCGACTCGCCGAAGCAGTCGATGCCGACCACGGCGGCGCAGCCGTACTTCCACCAGAAGTCGGTCACGCCCATCTCCACCGCGATGCGCGGCAGGCCCGCAGGCAGCACCAGCTTCTTGTATTTGACGTCCTCGCGGTCAAAGGTGGTGGTGCTGGGCATGGAGACCACGCGCACGGGGATTTTTTTCTCGGCCAGCAGCCTTTGCGCGGCCAGCGCCAGCTGCACCTCGGAGCCGGTGGCGATGATGACGGCCTTGGCCTTCTTCTTCAGGCCGATGTCGGCCGGCTCGGACAGGATGTAGGCGCCGCGCGAGATGTCGCCCAGGTCCTTCTTGGGCGCATAGGGCAGGTTCTGGCGGCTCAGCAAGAGCGCCGTGGGCTTGTCGCGGTTGGACAGGGCCACGCTCCAGGCGACGGCGGTCTCGGTGGTGTCGGCCGGGCGCCAGACGTCCAGGCCGGGGATCAGGCGCAGGCTGGCCGCATGCTCGATGGACTGGTGCGTGGGGCCGTCCTCGCCCAGGCCGATGCTGTCGTGCGTGAACACATGCACCACGCGCTGCTTCATGAGCGCCGCCATGCGGATGGCGTTGCGGCTGTAGTCGCTGAAGGTCAGGAAGGTGCCGCCGTAGGGGATGAAGCCGCCATGCAGCGCGATGCCGTTCATGATGGCGGCCATGCCGAACTCGCGCACGCCGTAGTTGATGTGGCGCCCGCCGACCTTCACGGTCTGCTCGCCCAGCGTGACCTCGGCCTGCACGACCTCGCCGGCCTCGTCAAAGCGCAGCGCGGGCGTGCTCTTGGTGTTGGTGAGGTTGGAGCCGGTCAGGTCGGCGCTGCCGCCGAGCAGCTCGGGCAGGGCTGCGGTGAAGGCCTCGAGCGCGATCTGGCTGGCCTTGCGGCTGGCCACGGTCTGGCCCGCGGCGTGGGCCGCGACCACGGCGTCCACAGCGGTCTGGGCGAAATGCTTGGGCAGGTCGCCGGCCATGCGGCGCGTGAGCTCGGCGGCCAGCTCGGGGTAGGCGGCGGCATAGGCGTCAAAGCGCTCGCGCCACTGGCTTTCCGCCTGGGCGCCGGCGTCGCGGGCGCTCCAGTCGGCGTAGATGTCGGCCGGGATCTCGAACGGCGCGTGGCTCCAGCCGATGGCGTTGCGCGTGAGCGTGATCTCGTCGGCGCCCAGCGGCTCGCCATGGGCCTTGGAGGTGCCCGCGCGGTTGGGCGAACCCTGGCCGATGGCGGTCTTGCAGACGATGAAGCTGGGCTTGTCCTGGCTGTCCTTGGCCAAGCGGATGGCGTCGGCCACGGCGCCCGCGTCATGGCCGTCCACGGGGCCGATCACGTTCCAGCCGCAGGCGCGCAGGCGCGCCGGCGTGTCGTCGATGAACCAGGGTGCGACCTGGCCGTCGATGCTGATGCCGTTGTCGTCGTACAGCGCGATCAGCTTGTTCAGCTTCCACGCGCCGGCGAGCGCGATGGCCTCGTGGCTGATGCCCTCCATCAGGCAGCCGTCGCCGAGGAACACATAGGTGTGGTGGTCCACGACCTGGTGGCCATCGCGGTTGAATTCCTTGGCCAGCAGCTTCTCGGCCAGCGCAAAGCCCACGGCGTTGGTGATGCCCTGGCCCAGCGGGCCGGTGGTGGTCTCCACGCCCGGGGTGATGCCATGCTCGGGGTGGCCGGCGGTCTTGCTGTGCAGCTGGCGGAAGTTCTTCAGCTCCTCGATCGGCAGGTCATAGCCCGTCAGGTGCAGGACTGCGTACAGCAGCATGGAGGCATGGCCGTTGGAGAGCACGAAGCGGTCGCGGTCCATCCACTGCGGGTTGGCGGGGTTGTGCTTGAGGTGCTGACCCCAGAGCGCCACGGCCATGTCGGCCATGCCCATGGGGGCGCCGGGGTGGCCGGAGTTGGCTTGTTGAACGGCATCCATTGCGAGTGCGCGTATCGCATTCGCCATTTGTTGTGCATTGGCCATGTAAGGGCGGCTCCACTGGAGAAGGGGTGGGGGCAAAGCCTGCTATTTTACCGGCGTGCCACCGCAGGAGGCCATGGCGCGGCCGGCGCAGGGGCAATGCACTACAGTCGCGGCCATGCACACACAGCCCCCCGCATTGCTGCTGGCCGCCGGCCGCGGCGAGCGCATGCGCCCCCTGACCGACCACATGCCCAAGCCCCTGCTGAGCGTGCAGGGCCGGCCGCTGCTCGAATGGCATTTGCGCGCGCTGGCCCAGGCCGGCGTCGACCGCGTGGTGATCAACACCGCCTGGCTGGGCGAGCAGATCGAGGCGCGGTTTTCAAGCGGTTTTGGCCTCCAAGGCGCACAGGATCAGCGCGAGCAGCTATCGATTTTGTATTCGCACGAGGGCCGGGACTTTGGCCGCGCGCTCGAGACTGGCGGCGGCATCGCGCGCGCGCTGCCGCGGCTTGGGCCCTTGTTCTGGCTTGCCGCGGGCGACGTGTTCGCGCCTGATTTCCGCTTCGAGGCCGAGGCCGCGCGGCGCTTCAGGCAGGGCGACGCGCTGGCCCATCTGTGGCTGGTGGAAAACCCCGCGCACAACGCGCGCGGCGACTTTGGCCTGTCGGACCAGGGCCTGGCGCTGAACCTGCCCGCGGACGATGCCCGTCCGCGCTACACCTACAGCACCATCGCGCTGCTGCGCGCCGAGCTGTTCGCCGCGCCCTGGTGCGACATCCCCGCGGGCAACCCCGAGGGCCTGGCCGCACCGCTGGCGCCGCTCCTGCGCCGCGCCATGGACGCGGGGCGCGTGACGGCCGAGCTGTACCGGGGGCGCTGGACCGACGTGGGCACGCCCGAGCGGCTCGCGGCGCTCAATGCCCACGCGGCGGGGTGAGGCCTGAGCCGACTGTGGCCTGGGCCATGCCAGGCCTGCCTTCCCGATCGGCCCCGCTGCCGGTGGGGTGGCGGCTGCGCGCACCGTGTGGGGCGTGTGGCGGCAGTACGATAGCCGCATGAGCTCCATCTACACCGAACGCCGCGCGCGCCTGGCGGCCCAGTTGGGCGCGGGCGGCATCGCCATCATCCCCACGGCCCCCGAGCGCCAGCGCAACCGCGACAGCGACTACCTGTACCGGCACGACAGCTACTTCTACTACCTGACCGGCTTTGCCGAACCCGGGGCCTGGCTGGTGCTCACCGCCGAGGGCGAGGCCACGCTGCTGTGCCAGCCCAAGGACCTGGAGCGCGAGATCTGGGACGGCTACCGCCTCGGCCCCGAGGCCGCCGTGGCCACGCTGGGCGTCGCGGCCGCGCATTCGGTGACCGAGCTCGATGCGCGCCTGCCGCGCCTGCTGGAAAACCGCGGCCGGGTCTGGTTCCCGTTCGCCACGCACAGCGGCCTGGCCGCGCGCGTCGAGGGCTGGCTGAACCAGGTGCGCGCGCGCGTGCGCTATGGCGCGCTGTGCCCCGAGCAGCAGGGCGACCTGTGCCTGCTGCTCGACGAGATGCGCCTGGTCAAGGACGCGCACGAGCTCGCCATCCTGCGCCGCGCGGGCGCCATCAGCGCCCAGGCCCATGTGCGCGCCATGCAGCGCAGCAGCCGCATGCTGCGCGCGGGCGAGGAGGTGCGCGAATACCACCTCGATGCCGAGCTGCTGCACGCGTTTCGCGAGCAGGGCTCGCAATACCCGGCCTATGGCTCCATCGTCGCCGCGGGCGCCAATGCCTGCGTGCTGCATTACCGCGCCGACAAGGCGCCCGTGCGCGCGGGCGAGCTGGTGCTGATCGACGCGGGCTGCGAGCTCGACGGCTACGCGAGCGACATCACGCGCACCTTCCCGGCCGACGGGCGCTTCACCGGGCCGCAGCGCGCGCTCTACGACCTGGTGCTCGAGAGCCAGAAGGCGGCGATTGCCAGCATCCGCGCCGGCGCGCGCTTCAACGACCCGCACGACGCCGCCGTGGCCGTGCTGGCCCAGGGCATGCTCGATCTGGGCCTGCTGGACAGGAACCAGGTCGGCGGCCTGCAGGACGTGATCGATAAGCGCGCCTACTTCCAATTCTACATGCACCGCACGGGCCACTGGATGGGCATGGACGTGCACGACTGCGGCAGCTATGTCGAGCCTTCCGAGGTCGGCCAGGTGAGCGAGCGCCTGGACCCGTTGTCGGGCGAAACCATCAAGAACCGCCCGAGCCGCATCCTGCGCCCGGGCATGGTGCTGACGGTGGAGCCCGGCATCTACGTGCGCCCCGCGCCCGGCGTGCCCGAGCGCTTCCACGACATCGGCATACGCATAGAGGACGACGCCGTCGTCACCGCGGACGGCTGCGAGCTGCTCACGCGCGGCGTGCCCGTGGAGGGCGATGAGATCGAGGCGCTGATGCGCGCTTGATGCGCGGCTGAGGCCTGACTCCCTCTCCCTCTCCCGCTGGCGGGAGAGGGTAGGGGTGAGGGTGCAGGCCATGGGCGCAGCCCATGAACCACCCCCTCACCCCCACCCTCTCCCCCAAGGGGGCGAGGGGGTGGAAGCCGGCGCCGGACAAGCGCAAGGCGCTATCCAATTTGCGGCTCAAGCAGTGATATCTATTGATTCGTCCTGCCAAGGCACGCGATGCACGCGGAGCCCGTCATCCCCGCGAAAGCGGGGATCCAAGTGCTACCCAAGCCGTTGATTCGTCGCTGCTGTGGATCCCCGCTTTCGCGGGGATGACGGTGGTTTCCTCCTCAACAGACATCGCTACTTGAGCCCAATTTGCCTGGTGCGGCCCATTCTTCCCTTGCTCAGCCGCGCGCAAACCCATAGGGCGTCTCGCGGCTCTGGTGCTCGTCGACCGCAAGCGCCGCGCCCAGGTAGGGAAAGGCGCGCTGCGGGCAATGCGCGCGCTCGCAGACCTTGCAGCCCATGCCTATGGGTGTGGCAGCCTCGGGGGCGTTCAGATCCAGGCCCTGGGCGTAGACCAGGCGCGGGGCGTGGCGTATGTCGCAGCCCAGGCCGATGGAGAAGGTCTTGCGCGGCGCGCCAAAGCCGCGCCCGCCGCCCGAGACCGTGCGCGCAATCCACAGATAGCGGCGCCCATCGGGCATGGCCGCGATCTGGCGCAGCAGGCGCGTGGGCTGCTCGAAGGCCTCGTACACATTCCACAGCGGGCAGGTGCCGCCCGTGCGGCTGAAGTGGAAATGCGTGGCCGACTGGCGCTTGGAGATGTTGCCCGCCCGGTCCACGCGGATGAAGAAAAACGGCACGCCCGGCGCGCCCGGGCGCTGCAGCGTGGACAGGCGGTGGCACACGGTCTCGAAGCCCACGCCAAAGCGCTGCTGCAGCAGGCCTATGTCGTAGCGCAGCGCCTCGGCCGCCTGCAAAAACGCGCCGTAGGGCAGCAGCAGCGCGCCCGCAAAGTAGTTGGCAAGGCCTATGCGCGCGAGCCGGCGCGCGGCCTCGTCGTCCGCAAACGGCGGCGCATCGACCAGCCGGTCCAGGGTGTCGGCCAGCTCCAGCAGGGCCAGCTGCGTGGCCAGCTGGAACGCGCGCTGGGCGGGCTCGAGCTGGGCCGACAGCTGCAGCGTGCGCTGCAGCGGGTCGTAGCGGCGCTTGGCGCCCGCGCCCTCGTCGGCGGGCTGCAGGCGCACGCCATGGCGCTCGCGCAGGCGCTCGGCCAGCCAGTCGGCCAGATCGCCGCCGTGGCGGCCCGGGGCCTCGCCGGCCAGACGCTCGGCGGCGCGGTCCACGGCATCGAAGTGGTTCTGGTGGTCGAAGAAGAAGTCGCGCACCACCTCGAAGGGCATGGCGCGCGCGGCCGCGCCGTCCACCAGGCTCGAGCGGTCGTCGCCCAGGCCCAGCGCCAGGCTCTCCAGCCGCTCCTGGGCCTGCAGCGCGCGCCGCTGCAGCGCAATCACGGCGCGGCCCAGCGCGGGCATCTGCGTCGCCACCTCCTGCAGCTCGGCCATGGCCACGGGCTCGGCGGCATCGGCCAGCGCGTCGCGCAGGCTGGCGACCAGGCGCGCCTCCTCGTCCTCGGAAAACTGCTGCACGTCCACGCCCAGCGCGCTGTGCAGCTTGAGCAGCACCTGCACCGTGAGCGGGCGCTGGTTCTGCTCGATCTGGTTCAGATAGCTCGGCGACAGGCCCAGCGCCTGGGCCAGCGCCACCTGCGACAGGCCGCGTTCGGCGCGCAGCTTGCGCAGCTTCACGCCCATGAAGGTCTTTTTCATGCCGCACCCTCCGGGGGGCGGGTGCCGGCGTTCGCGTGATTCGCAAGATTCGCAGATTGTGGGGTTGTGCTTCGCAAGATTTCGCCTTTTCAGCCCTATGTGGGGAGGGGTATTTTGCGTAAATTGCGAAGCATGACAACACCCCCAGGAACCGTAGAGACACGCGCGCTGGTGCTGCCCCTGCATGCCAACCACCGTGGCAGCCTGTTTGCCGGCCAGGGCCTGCAGCAGCTGGCCAACGCGGCCTTTCTGGCCGCGCGCAGCCTGGCGCAGCGCGAGGTCGTCATGGCCGGCGTGACGGGCGTGCAGTTCCTCGCCCCCGTGCCCGTGGGCAGCCAGCTCACGCTGCGCGGCTGGGTCAGCCGCGTCGGGCGCAGCTCCATGACCGTGTGCGTGACCGGCCTGGCCGATCAGCCCGGCATTGCGCCCGAGCAGGTATTGCAAGCGGTGTTCGAGATGGTGGCGGTGGACGCCGCCGGCCGTCCCGTCGCCATCGACACAACCCTTCGCAACCAGGAGACCCCCACATGACTACCGCCACCCTCGACGCCGCAGCCACCGCGGCTGCCACATCTGCCGCGCCCAAGGCCAAGAAATCCGTCGCCCTCTCGGGCGTGACGGCGGGCAACACCCAGCTGTGCACCGTGGGCCGCAGCGGCAACGACCTGCATTACCGCGGCTACGACATCCTCGACATCGCCGAGGTCTGCGAGTTCGAGGAAATCGCCCACCTGCTGGTGCATGGCAAGCTGCCCACGCGCGCCGAACTCAAGGCCTACAAGGCCAAGCTCAAGGCCCTGCGCGGCCTGCCCGGCAGCGTGAAGGCCGCGCTGGAGCAACTGCCCGCCGCCAGCCACCCCATGGACGTGATGCGCACGGGCGTATCGGCCCTGGGCTGCGCCCTGCCCGAGAAGGACGACCACAACCTGCCGGGCGCGCGCGACATTGCCGACCGGCTGATGGCGTCGCTGGGCTCCATGCTGCTGTACTGGTACCACTACAGCAACTCGGGCCGTCGCATCGAGGTGGAGACCGATGACGACTCCATCGGCGGACACTTTTTGCACCTGCTGCATGGCGCCAGGCCGCAGGAGAGCTGGGTGCGCGCCATGCACACCTCGCTCAATCTCTACGCCGAGCATGAGTTCAACGCCTCCACCTTCACGGCACGCGTGATCGCCGGTACGGGCAGCGACATGTATTCGAGCATTGCCGGCGCCATCGGCGCGCTGCGCGGCCCCAAGCACGGCGGCGCCAACGAGGTGGCCTTCGAGGTGCAAAAGCGCTACGACAACCCCGACGAGGCCGAGGCGGACATCCGCCGCCGCGTGCAGGCCAAGGAGGTGGTGATCGGCTTTGGCCACCCGGTCTACACCGTGAGCGACCCGCGCAACGTCATCATCAAGGGCGTGGCCCGGCGCCTGGCGCAGGAGGCGGGATCGACCAAGATGTACGACATTGCCGAGCGGCTGGAGGCCGTGATGTGGGAGGTGAAACAGATGTTTCCCAACCTCGACTGGTTCAGCGCCGTGAGCTACCACATGATGCAGGTGCCCACCGCCATGTTCACGCCGCTGTTCGTCATCGCCCGCACCAGCGGCTGGGCCGCGCATGTGATCGAGCAGCGCCAGGACAACAAGATCATCCGGCCGAGTGCGAATTACACCGGGCCGGAGGATCAGAAGTTTGTGCCCATCGAGGAACGCATTTAAAAAACCATAGCTGCTTGCGCTTATCTCATGCGGGTTACAACCGCTTTACACCCTCTCCCCTTGCGGGAGAGGGCCGGGGAGAGGGGTAAAGCACCCGGCGCAGCGCCTGCCAAGCCCCCTCTCCCCCAGCCCCTCTCCCGCAAGGGGAGAGGGGTGAAAACCCGAAAAACCGTGCCATCCCCATGACGAACACCGCCCACCGCAAACCCCTGCCCGGCACCGCCCTGCATTACTACGACGCGCGCGAGGCCGTCGATGCCCTTGAACCCGGCGCCTGGGCGCGCCTGCCCTACACGGCGCGCATCCATGCCGAAAACCTGGTGCGCCGCGCCGACCCGGCGCAACTCAGCGACTACCTGCGCCAGCTCATCGAGCGCAGGCGCGACATCGACTTCCCCTGGTTCCCCGTGCGCGTGGTCTGCCACGACATCCTGGGCCAGACGGCGCTGGTCGATCTGGCGGGGCTGCGCGATGCGATTGCGAAGGAGGGAGGAGACCCGGCGGCCGTGAACCCCGTGGTGCCGGTGCAGCTCATCGTCGATCATTCGCTGGCCGTGGAATGCGGCGGCTATGACCCCGAGGCCTTCGCCAAGAACCGCGCCATCGAAGACCGGCGCAACGAGGACCGCTTTCACTTCATCGAGTGGACGAAGAAGGCGTTTGCGAATGTGGATGTGATCCCGGCGGGCAACGGCATCATGCACCAGATCAATCTGGAGAAGATGTCGCCCGTCGTCTATGTGCAGGACGGCGTGGCCTTCCCCGACACCTGCGTCGGCACCGACAGCCACACGCCGCACGTCGATGCGCTGGGCGTGATAGCAGTGGGCGTGGGCGGGCTGGAGGCCGAGAACGTGATGCTGGGCCGTGCCTCGTGGATGCGCCTGCCCGACATCGTGGGCGTGAAACTGACCGGCAAGCGCCAGCCGGGCATCACGGCCACCGACATTGCCCTGGCGCTGACCGAGTTTCTGCGGAAAGAGAAGGTCGTCGGTGCCTATGTGGAGTTCTTTGGCGAGGGCGCAGACAGCCTGTCGATCGGCGACCGCGCCACCATCTCCAACATGTGCCCCGAATACGGTGCCACTGCCGCGCTGTTCTACATCGACCAGCAAACCACCGATTACCTGCGCCTGACCGACCGCAGCCCGGAGCAGGTGCGCCTGGTGGAAACCTACGCCAAGGCTGCCGGATTCTGGGCCGACGACCTGCAGACCGCCGAATATGAGCGCGTGCTGACGTTTGACCTCTCCAGCGTGGTGCGTAACATGGCCGGCCCCAGCAACCCGCACCGCCGCCTGCCGACCACGGCGCTGGTGGACCGCGGCATCGCCGGCCCCGTCAAGCTCCAGATGGCGCGCGACGAGGAGGCCAACGGCCTGCTGCCCGATGGCGCGGTGATCATCGCCGCCATCACCAGCTGCACCAACACCAGCAACCCGCGCAACGTCATCGCCGCCGGCCTGCTGGCGCGCAATGCGCGTCGCCTGGGCTTGGTGCGCAAGCCGTGGGTCAAGACCTCGCTGGCCCCCGGCTCGAAAGCCGTGGAGCTGTATTTGAAGGAAGCGGGGCTGCTGGCCGATCTGGAGGTGCTGGGCTTTGGCATCGTGGCCTTTGCCTGCACCACGTGCAACGGCATGAGCGGCGCGCTCGACCCCAAAATTCAGCAAGAAATCATCGAGCGCGACCTCTACGCCACGGCCGTGCTCTCGGGCAACCGCAACTTCGACGGGCGCATCCACCCGTATGCCAAGCAGGCGTTTTTGGCCAGCCCGCCGCTGGTGGTGGCCTATGCGATCGCGGGCACGGTGCGCTTCGACATCGAGCAGGACGTGTTCGCGGTCGTCGATGGCAAGGAAATCCGCCTGAAAGACATCTGGCCCAGCGACGAAGAAATCGATGCCATCGTCGCCCGCGCCGTCAAGCCCGAGCAGTTCCGCAAGGTCTATGAGCCGATGTTCGCCATCCGTGTCGATGATGGCGAGCGCGCCGCGCCGCAGTACGACTGGCGCGCGCAGTCCACCTACATCCGCCGCCCGCCGTACTGGGACACGGAAGGCGTGGGTGCGCTCGCGGCCAACCCGCGCAGCTTGAAAAACATGCGCCCGCTGGCCCTGTTGCCCGACAACATCACCACCGACCACCTCTCGCCCTCCAACGCCATCTTGGCCGACAGCGCCGCAGGCGAGTACTTGGCCAAGATGGGCGTGCCCGAGGAGGACTTCAACTCCTACGCCACGCACCGCGGCGACCATTTGACGGCGATGCGCGCCACCTTTGCCAACCCGCAGCTGGTCAACGAGATGGCAGTGGTCGATGGCAAGGTGCAAAAAGGGTCGCTGGCGCGCATCGAGCCCGAGGGCAGGGTGGTGCGCATGTGGGAGGCGATAGAGACCTACCTGAACCGCCGCCAGCCGCTCATCGTCATCGCCGGGGCCGACTACGGCCAGGGCTCGAGCCGCGACTGGGCCGCCAAGGGCGTGCGCCTGGCGGGCGTGGAGGTGGTGGTGACCGAGGGCTTCGAGCGCATCCACCGCACCAACCTGATCGGCATGGGCGTGCTGCCGCTGGAGTTCAAGCCGGGCGCCAACCGCCTCACGCTCAGGCTCGACGGCACCGAGACCTATGACGTGGAAGGCAAGCTTGAGCCACGCGCCGAGCTTACGCTGCTCATCCACCGCAGGGGCGGCCAGGCCGAGCGCGTGCCCGTCACCTGCCGCCTGGATACGGCCGAGGAGGTATCGGTCTATGAAGCGGGTGGCGTGCTGCAGCGCTTTGCGCAGGACTTCTTGGCACAGCGGGAGGCACCGTGAATCCATCCCCTCTCCCCAACCCCTCTCCCGCAAGGGGAGAGGGGCCAAAGCCGAACGCGACTGCAGTGTTGCTTGTCGTTGGCGGGAGAGAGGCCAAAATCCACAGCCACCGCAGCTCCCCTCTCCCCTTGCGGGAGAGGGGCCGGGGGAGAGGGGGCCTGACCATGCACCAACGCGACTTCGCCAAGACCCTGCGCCAGACCATGACGGACGCCGAGCAGCGCCTGTGGAAGTACCTGCGAGCCCACCGCCTGGACGGCCAGAAGTTCCGTCGCCAGCAACCCATAGGCCCTTACATCGTCGATTTCGTGCATTTCGGTGCCCGGCTGATCGTCGAGGCCGACGGTGGCCAGCATGCCGACTCGCCGCACGACATGACGCGCGATGCCTGGCTGCGCGGCCAGGGCTTCACGGTGCTGCGCTTTTGGAACGACGACATTCTGTTGCGCACCGAGGCGGTGCTGGAAAGCATCTGGGCGGTGCTGCAACCCAACCCCTCTCCCCCGACCCCTCTCCCGCAAGGGGAGAGGGGGGGCAACAGCCGCCCTCATCCATCCTCATCTCCCGCAAGGGGAGAGGGGAGCATGAAAACCAACCACGCCCCTGCCTTCCTCCCCTCTCCCCTTGTGGGCGAGGGGCAGGGGGAGAGGGGGACAAGCAAACCATGACCCACCCTCCTCAACACAAAATCCCCGCCACCTATATGCGTGGCGGCACCAGCAAGGGCGTGTTCTTTGACGCCAAGGACCTGCCCCCGCCCGGCCCGCAGCGCGACGCCATTCTGCTGCGCGTGCTCGGCAGCCCCGACCCCTACGGCAAGCAGATCGACGGCATGGGCAATGCCTCATCGTCCACCAGCAAGGCCGTCATCCTGAGCCGCAGCACGCGGCCCGGGCATGACGTGGACTATCTGTTCGGCCAGGTCAGCATCGACCGGCCCTTGGTGGACTGGAGCGGCAACTGCGGCAATCTCTCGGCCGCCGTCGGGCCCTGCGCCATCCACCTGGGGCTGATCGACCCCGCGCGCATCCCCCTGCACGGCAGCGTCACGGTGCGCATCTGGCAGGCCAACATAGCCAAGACCATCGTCGCCCATGTGCCCATCACCGGCGGCCAAGTGCAGGAGACGGGGGACTTCGAGCTCGACGGCGTGACCTTCCCCGCGGCCGAGGTGCCGCTGGAGTTCATCGAGCCCGCCGACGATGAGGGGGCCATGTTCCCCACGGGCCAGGTGGTCGATGCGCTCGAAGTGCCCGGCGTGGGCACATTCAAGGCCACGCTCATCAACGCGGGCATTCCCACCATCTTTCTCAATGCCCAGGACCTGGGCTACACCGGCCGCGAGCTGCAGGGCGACATCAACGAGGACCCAGCCGCGCTCGCGCGCCTGGAGACCATACGTGCGCATGGCGCCGTGAAGATGGGCCTGATCCGCGACGTGGCTGAGGCCGCCCAGCGCCAGCACACGCCAAAACTGGCCTTCGTCGCGCCACCGGCGGACTATGTGTCGTCCAGCGGCAAGACCGTGCGGGCCGCAGACGTGGACCTGCTGGTGCGCGCCCTGTCCATGGGCAAGCTGCACCACGCCATGATGGGCACGGCGGCAGTGGCCATAGGCACGGCCGCGGCCATTTCCGGCACGCTGGTCAACCTGGCGGCGGGCGGCGGCCAGCGCAACGCGGTGCGCTTTGGCCACCCTTCGGGCACCCTGCGCGTGGGCGCCGAGGCACAACAGATCAACGGCCAGTGGCAGGTCACCAAGGCCCTCATGAGCCGCAGCGCGCGCATTCTCATGGAAGGCTGGGTGCGCGTGCCTCAAGACATCGTTTGACCATCAAGGAGACACCATGTCCACCCGCAAGCAACTCAAGCAACTCGTCGAGGCCCGCCGCGGCATGCTCGTGCCCGGCGCGTTCAACGCCCTCTCTGCCAAGGTCGTCGAGGACCTGGGCTTCGAGGCCATCTACGTGACCGGCGCTGGCGTGACCAACATGTGGTTCGGCATGCCCGACCAGGGCTTCATGGGCCTGCACGAAATCGCCGAGCACACGGCGCGCATCCGCGACGCGGTGCAGCTGCCGCTCATCGTCGATGCCGACACGGGCTTTGGCAACGCGCTCAACGTCGTGCACACCGTGCGCACGCTCGAGCGCGCCGGGGCCGACTGCATTCAGCTCGAGGACCAGGTGGCCCCCAAGCGCTGCGGCCATTTCAGCGGCAAGGAAGTGATTTCCACCGAGGAAGCGGTCAGCAAGATCAAGGCCGCCGTCGATGCCAGGCGCGACAGCGATTTCCTCATCATGGCGCGCACCGACGCCGCCGCGACGCACGGCTTCGAGGCCGCCGTGGAGCGCGCACAGAAGTTCGCCGAGGCGGGTGCCGACATCCTGTTTGTCGAGGCCGTCACTAAGCCTGAGGAGGTGCGCCAGCTGCCCCAGCGCCTGGCCAAGCCTCAGATCATGAACATGGTCATAGGCGGCAAGACCCCCATCTTCAACGCCGAGCAGCTCGGCGAGCTGGGCTACGGCATCGTGCTCTACGCCAATGCCGCGCTGCAGGGCGCGGTCATGGGCATGCAAAAGGCGCTCACCCAGCTGCGCGACGCCAGGGAGGTGCAGGAGTCGAGCGGCCTGGTGACGCCGTTTGCCGAGCGCCAGCGGCTGGTGGGCAAGAGCGAGTGGGATGCGCTGGAGCAGCGCTACACCTGATCTGCTTTAGATTTTGTAGCTGCTTGCGCTTGTGTGGTGTGCGCAAGAGCAATAAATGCCTGTAGGAAGTCGGTCTGCAGATCGGCCTCGCGCACGCCCAGGTGGATTTGCTTGGGGATGCCGCGCGGCCCCAGGCGCACGGGCACCACATCCATCCGTGTGGCGTATTCCTGCACCAGCCAGCGCGGCAGGGCCGCCACGCCGCGGCCGCTGGCCACCATCTGCAGCATGATGTCTGTGGTCTCTATGGTCTTGTGCTGGCGCGGCGCGACGCCTGCGGGCAGCAGAAACTGGGTGTAGATGTCGAGCCGCTCCGTCGCCACGGGGTAGGTGATCAAGACTTCCTGCGCCAGCTCGCGCGGCCGGGCGTAGGCACTGCCCGCCAGTGCGTGGCCGTGCGCAACCACCAGCACCTGCTCGTAGTCAAACACCGGTTCAAAGTGCAGGCCCGGCTTGAATACCGGGTCGGGCGTGACCAGCACGTCGATCTCGTAGTCCAGCAGCGCGCCAATGCCGCCGAACTGGAATTTCTGCTTCACGTCCACCTCCACGTCGGGCCACGCCGCGAGGTAGGGCGATACCACCTTGAGCAGCCACTGGTAGCACGGGTGGCATTCCATGCCGATGCGCAGGCTGCCGCGCTCGCCCTGGGCGAACTGGCGCAGGCGCTCCTCGGCCTGCTGCAGCTGGGGCAGCACGCGTTGGGCCAGTTCCAGCAGGCAGCGACCGGCCTGGGTCAGGCGCAGGCTGCGGCCCTCGCGCTGCCAGATGTCGGCGCCGAGCTGCTGCTCGAGCTTCTTCATGCTGTGGCTCAGGGCCGACTGGGTGACGCAGAGCCGATCGGCCGCGGCCGTGAGCGAGCCTTGCCGCTCGACCTCGAGCACCACGGCGAGGTGGATACGCTCCAGCATGATGTATGAGTGAAACTAATCGATTGGTGAGATAAAACCATTTTACGTCATGGACAACGCTGCCTAGGATGCGCCCCATTCAACTTCATCCAACGGACCTGGGAGCAACACATGACCACCATCCACAACCTCGGCTTTCCGCGCATCGGCGCCCGGCGTGAACTGAAGTTCGCGCTGGAGTCCTACTGGCGGGGCGAGTCCTCGCGCGAAGAGCTGCAGACCCTGGGCGCGCAGCTGCGCCAGCGCCATTGGCAGGCGCAGGCCGGCCTGGATCTTGTGCCCGTGGGCGACTTCTCGTTCTACGATCAGGTGCTGGACATGAGCTTTCTGCTCGGCAACCTGCCCGAGCGCGTGCGGGGCTTTCACGGCGACGCGCTCGACAACTACTTCCGCGTCGCCCGTGGCCGCTCTGCGGCCACTTCCGACGCCTGGCGACTGGCTAAGGGCAGCTATGGCCACGGTGCCTGCTGCGGGGGCGTGGCCGCGGGCGAGATGACCAAGTGGTTCGACACCAACTACCACTACATCGTCCCGGAGTTCTGCGCCGGCACCGAATTCAAGCTCGACGCCGCGCGCCTGCTGGCGCAGATCGCAGAGGCGAAGGCTCAGGGCGTGCGCTTCAAACCCGTGATCGTCGGCCCGGTCACCTATCTCGCCATTGGCAAGGCCAAGGACGACTCGAACAAGCTGGCGCTGCTCGAGCGCCTGCTGCCGGTCTACGCCGAACTGCTCGACACCCTGGCCGCGCAGGGCGTGGAGTGGGTACAGATCGACGAACCCATCCTGGTGACCGAGCTCGACGCCGACTGGCAGCATGCCTTCAACACCGCCTACCACCAGCTCAAGGCGGCCAAGGTCAAGATCCTGCTGGCCACCTACTTCGGCCAGCTGCAGGAAAACGCCTACCTGGCGGCCAATCTGCCCGTGGACGGCCTGCATGTGGATGCCATCAGCGACCCCGGCGGCGTGCTGCCGCTGCTGGGCCTGCTGCCGGCGCACAAGGTGCTGTCGCTGGGCGTGATCAACGGCCGCAACATCTGGAAGACCGACCTGTCGGCCACGCTCGACTGGCTCGACCCCATTGCGCAGCGCCTGGGCGAGCGGCTGTGGATCGCGCCCTCGTGCTCGCTGCTGCACGTGCCGGTGGACCTGGACAGCGAGCAGAAGCTCGACCCCGAGGTCAAGTCCTGGCTCGCCTTCGCGCAGCAGAAGCTCGGCGAACTGCGCGTGCTGGGCAAGGCGCTGCGCAACGGGCGCGACGCGGTGAAGGCGGAACTGGCCGCCAACGCCGCCGCACTGGCCGCGCGCCGCGCCTCGCCGCGCGTGCACAACCCGGCGGTGCAGGTGGCCGTGGCGCGCATCGGCGCCGACCTGGGCCGGCGCGAGAGCGCCTACGCCCAGCGCGCGGCCAAGCAGGCGGCGCAGCTGTCGTTGCCGGCCTACCCCACGACCACCATAGGCTCCTTCCCGCAGACCGCGGAGATCCGCCATGCGCGCGGCGAGTTCAAGGCCGGCCGCCTCGACCGGCCCGCCTACCAGGCCGCGATGCGTGCCGAGATCGCACGCAGCGTGCGCGAGCAGGAAAAACTGGGCCTGGACGTGCTGGTGCATGGCGAGGCCGAGCGCAACGACATGGTCGAGTACTTCGGCGAACAGCTCGAAGGCTATGCGTTCAGCCAGTTCGGCTGGGTGCAGTCCTACGGCTCGCGCTGCGTCAAGCCGCCGATTCTGTTCGGCGACATCAGCCGCCAGAACAATGGAACAAAGGCCATGACCGTGGAATGGACCACCTACGCCCAGTCGCTCACGCACAAGCCCATGAAGGGCATGCTCACGGGGCCGGTGACGATGCTCAACTGGTCCTTCGTGCGCGACGACCAGCCGCGCTCGGCGTCGTGCCAACAGCTGGCGCTGGCCATTCGCGACGAGGTGCTGGACCTGGAGAAGGCCGGCATCAAGATCATTCAGATCGACGAGGCCGCGCTGCGCGAGGGCCTGCCGCTGCGACGCGCGCAATGGCAGCAATATCTGGACTGGGCCGTGGAGGCCTTCCGCATCAGCGCCAACGGCGTGCGCGACGAGACGCAGATCCACACCCACATGTGCTATTCGGAGTTCAACGACATCATCGCGTCGATCGCCGCCATGGATGCCGACGTAGTCACCATCGAGACCAGCCGCTCGGACATGGAGCTGCTCGACGCCTTCGAGCATTTCCAGTACCCCAACCAGATTGGCCCGGGCGTGTACGACATCCACTCGCCCAACATCCCGACGCAGGAGCACATCGTCCAGCTCATGAAAAAGGCGGCCGAGCGCATTCCCGCCGAGCGCCTCTGGATCAACCCCGACTGCGGCCTCAAGACGCGCCAATGGGACGAGGTGATTCCCGCGCTGGCGCACATGGTGCAGGCCGCGCGGGCGCTGCGCGCGGAGCTGGCCGCTCACTCCGAACCCCGATCCGTGGCCGAAGCGACGTGTTAGCCGCCGACCGGATGTCGGTCGAGGTTTTTATATGAAAAATGCCTCCATGGCTTATGGATGAAGCGCAAGCAGCTATCAATTTGAGAGATGCGCGGCGCAGGGCAAAGGCGCACAATGGGCGCCGCTGCGGCCTGCTGCGGGCCGGTCTTACCCAGGAGATGGCGCCATGCCCCACGCACCCTTGTCCCTGCCCCGCCGTGCCCTGCTGCTCGCGGCGCTGCTCCCCAGCCCGGCCGTACACGCGCAGGAGGCCTGGCCCACCCGAACCGTCAGGCTCATCGTGCCCTATGCGGCCGGCGGCTTTGCCGACACGCGTGCGCGCAAGATTGCCGATGCGCTGGGCAAGGTGCTGGGCCAGCCGGTCATCGTGGACAACCGTGGCGGCGCCGGCGGCGTGACCGGCACCGACGTGATCGCCAAGGCCACGGACGGCCATACCTTCGGCTTTGGCTCGCCCGCGCCGCTGGTCACCAACCCCATGCTGATGAAGAAGATGCCCTACGACGCCGAGAAGGCGTTCAAGCCCATCATCCTCATCGAGGAGGCGCCGCTGTTTCTCACCATCGCACCCAATCAGAGCTTCAAGAGCGTCAAGGAACTCGTGGACTTCGCACGCGCCAATCCGGGCAAGCTCAGCTACGGCTCCTCGGGCGTGGGCGGCGCGCATCACCTCTCGGCCGAGCTGCTGGCCTACGACACCAGGACCGAGATGACCCACGTGCCCTACAAGGGTGGGGCGCTGGCGGCCACCGACCTCATGGGCGGGCACCTGGCCTTCATGTTCGAGATGGGCTACGCGGCGCTGCCCTCGATCCAGGCCGGCAAGATCCGCGCGCTGGCCGTCTCGAGCAAGAAGCGCCTGAAGGTGCTGCCCGACGTGCCCACGCTGGACGAGGCCGGCATCAAGGGCTTCGAGTCGTACAACTGGCTGGGCATGATCGCGCCCGCGAGCACGCCCGACGCCGTGATCGCAAGGCTCAACCAGGCCGTCAACGAGGCGCTCAAGCAGAGCGACATCCGCCAGATGATCGAGGGCAGCGGCGGCATCGTCGCCGGTGGCACGCCCGAGGCCTACGGCAAGTTCATCGCCCAGGAACGGGCCAAGTGGGGCCCGATCATCAAGAACGCCAAAATCACGCTCGAGTGAGCGCCAGGCGCGGCGCTCCGCCCGCGCGCCATGCGGCGCACGCTGGCGGGCCGACCATGAAACCCGGGTACGGCGGAATATCAGTCATTCCGGGGCGCCCAGGCCGGGACCGTTCTCTCCCTCGTGGAATGGCCCCCGCCGGCGCGTTGCGCGCCCGCAGCAGTCCGGGTCGGCGTGACCACGACAGCGTTTGATGTAACGCTTTCTGTGCAAAAATGGAAACCCGATTACATCGAACGGACTTCAGGAACCCGCCATGAACATGCGAAGCAGCCGCGCCACCAAGATCGTCGCCACCCTGGGCCCCGCGTCCAGCGACCCGCTGCTGCTCGAGCGCATGATCGCCGCCGGCGTGAACGTGGTGCGGCTGAACTTCAGCCACGGCACGGCGCGTGACCATGTGGAGCGTGCCGCCATGGTGCGCGAGGCCTCCCAGCGCGCGGGCCGCGAGGTGGCCATCATGGCTGACCTGCAGGGCCCGAAGATCCGCGTGGGCAAGTTTGCCGAGGGGCGGGTGATGCTGGAGGCGGGCCAGTCCTTCGTGCTCGATGCCTCGCGTACCGAGCCCGGCGACCTGCAGGGCGTGGGCCTCGACTACAAGGAGCTGCCGCGCGACGTGAAGCCGGGCGACACGCTGCTGCTCAACGACGGCCTCATCGTGCTCAAGGTGGACGCGGTGCGCGGCGAGTCCGTGCACACCACGGTGACGATTGGCGGCGAGCTGTCCAACAACAAGGGCATCAACAAGCAGGGCGGCGGCCTCACGGCGCCGGCTCTCACGGCCAAGGACATGGAGGACATCAAGACCGCGATGAGCTTCCAGGCCGACTACGTGGCCGTGAGCTTCCCCAAGAACGCCACCGACATGGAGATGGCGCGCCAGCTGTGCAACGTGGCGGCGGCCGAGTTCCGCCACAGGCCCGGCCTGATCGCCAAGATAGAGCGCGCCGAGGCCATTCCGCGCCTGGAGGAAATCCTGCGCGTCTCCGACGGCATCATGGTCGCGCGCGGCGACCTGGCCGTGGAGGTGGGCAACGCCGTCGTGCCCGCGCTGCAGAAGAAGATGATCCGCATGGCGCGCGACATGGACAAGGTCGTGATCACCGCCACGCAGATGATGGAGAGCATGATCACCAACCCCGTGCCCACGCGTGCCGAGGTCAGCGACGTGGCCAACGCCGTGCTCGACGGCACCGACGCCGTGATGCTCAGCGCCGAGACCGCCGCCGGCAAATACCCGCTGGAGACGGTGGAGGAGATGGCCAAGATCTGCGCCGTGGCCGAGGCTGCCGAGGACCCAGACCGCGATGCCGACTTCGAGGGCCAGACCGTGGGCCGCGTCGACCAGTCGGTGGCCATGGGGGCGCTGTTCACGGCGCACCACCTGGGCGCCAAGGCCATCGTCGCCATGACCGACAGCGGCTCCACGGCACTGTGGATGAGCCGCCACCGCATCCACATCCCGATCTACGCGCTCACGCCCAAGATCGCCACGCAGCGGCGCATGGCCATGTTCCGCAACGTGCGCCCGCTGCTCATGGACACCAGCGCCGACCGCGACACGGCCCTGGCCCAGGCCGAGAGCCATCTGAAGATGCGCAACATCGTGCAGCAGGGCGACCTGTACGTGATCACCTGCGGCGAGCCCATGGGCCAGCCCGGCGGTACCAACATGCTCAAGATCTGCCGGGCACCGTGAGCCCGTGAGGCCGACGCGCAGGACGCGCCCGTGGGGCGCCGCGGGGCCTGGGGGTGGGGTGGTTAGAATCGGCGGTTACCAAGCGGTTACCGCCGCGTTTTCTCAACCCTCGAACGGATTCACCCCATGCCTCTCGTCTCGATGCGCGAACTGCTCGACCATGCCGCCGACAACGGCTATGGAATCCCCGCCTTCAACGTCAACAACCTGGAGCAGGTGCAGGCCGTGATGGCCGCCGCCGATGAGGTGGGCGCCCCCGTCATCCTGCAGGCCAGCGCCGGCGCGCGCAAATACGCCGGCGAGAGCTTCATCAAATACCTGATCGCCGCCGCCGCCGAGGCCTATCCGCACATTCCGCTGGTCATGCACCAGGACCACGGCACCAGCCCCGCCGTGTGCCAGGGCGCGCTGAACCTGGGCTTCGGCTCGGTGATGATGGACGGCAGCCTCAGGGAGGACGGCAAGACCCCGGCCGACTTCGACTACAACGTGCGCGTGACCCAGGAAGTGGTGGCCATGGCGCACAAGGTCGGCGCCACCGTCGAGGGCGAGCTCGGCTGTCTGGGGAGCCTGGAGACCGGCGAGGCCGGCGAGGAGGACGGCATCGGCGCGGTCGGCAAGCTCGACCACAGCCAGATGCTCACCGACCCCGAGGAGGCTGCGCGCTTCGTCCAGGCCACGCAGCTCGACGCCCTGGCCATCGCCATCGGCACCAGCCATGGCGCCTACAAGTTCACGCGCCCGCCCACGGGCGACGTGCTGGCCATCTCGCGCGTCAAGGAAATCCATGCGCGCATTCCCAACACCCACCTGGTGATGCATGGCTCATCGAGCGTGCCGCAGGACCTGCTGGACATCATCAACCAGTTCGGCGGCAAGATGAAGCAGACCTATGGCGTGCCGGTCAAGGAGATCCAGGAGGCCATCAAGCATGGCGTGCGCAAGATCAACATCGACACCGACATTCGCATGGCCATGACGGGCGCGGTGCGCAAGTTCCAGTATGAGAACCCGGACAAGTTCGACATGCGCGAATGGATGAAGCCCGCGCGCGAGGCCGCGAAGGCCGTGTGCAAGCAGCGCTACCTCGAGTTCGGCTGCGAAGGCCAGGGCGCCAAGATCAAGGGCCACACGCTCGAGCAGATGGCCGCGCGCTACGTCGCGGGCGAGTTGCGTCAGCTCGTGAACTGATGCCCCTGGGGCGCGTCCCCGGTGACCGACACAGACCCGGCAGCCGCCGGGTCTTTTTTTGCACCTGCGTTGTGCGCCTGCACCAAACTGGCGCCTGTCTGGCAGGGCGCGGGGGTTCTTCATGTAAGCTCATGGTCAGCTGCGCCCACTGCATCGGCGCGCGCAAATGGAATCTTCCAAGCCCGACTCCCCCATGAATCTGAAGAAACTGGCCATCCGCTGCTTGTTGTCCTGTGCTGCGGCAGCGCTGGCTGCCTGTGCCCCCATGACAGCGCAACAATGGGAGTACCCCGTAGGTCGTGCGCGCCTGGTGTTGCCGCAGGGCGCATGGGAGAGCCTGGACACTGCCAATGAAGCGGTCACGCTCCTGCCCGAACCGAACGGGCAGATCAGCCTGCAGACCAGACTGGTGGCGCTGCGCGGGGCCCAGGGCCAGCTGCTGGCCGTGCTGCGCGTGCAGACCAACCGGACCAACGAGCGTGAGCCCGCCGTGCATTGGACGGGCAGCTGCCCGCCCCAGCAGGGTGTGTTTGTTGACGATGTCACCGCGGGCAGCCGCGTGCGCCAGGACTGTCTGCGTCTGAAGCGCTGGGTGCACGGTACGCAATGGCTGAACCAGAACCATCCCGCCTTTGCGCGGGCATTGCAGACCCATGGGTTGACGCTGGGTCAACCGCATTCGCACATCCACCATCACTACACCACGGCCAGTGGCGCAATGGTGACGGTGGATGCCTTGATCGACCAGCGCCTGCTGACACCACCCGTGCGCACAAACGAAGATTTTCTGGTCGCCGGCCGTCCAGCCCTGCAATGGGGGCATGACCTGGCCCGGGCCGTGCGCGTGAGCACCGGCATGATGGATGGCTATCTGGCCATTCCGCCCTTTCCCTTCGCCGCGCCGGGTTCCTGACGCGGCATGCGCTGCCGGCGCTGCATAACGATTACCAAACTCGAGGAGACCTCTCATGCAGACCAACCCCAGCCCGCAACCGCAGCGCATAGGCGTGCCGCGGGAAATCTTTCCGCTCGAAAAGCGCGTTGCCACCGTGCCCGACGTGGTGGAAAAGCTCATCAAGCTCGGCTTCACGGTGGCCGTGGAGTCGGGCGCCGGCGAGGCCGCGAACTTCGGCGATGACGCCTACCGTGCCGCCGGGGCCGAGATCGTCGATGGCGCAGCAGCCCTGTGGGCGTCCTCGGACATCGTGCTCAAGGTGCGTCCGCCCAGCAGTGACGAAGTGGCGCTGATGCGCGAAGGCGGCACGCTGATCGACTTCATCTGGCCCGCGCAGAACCCCGCGCTCATGGAGCAGCTCGCGGCCAGAAAGGCCACCGTGCTGGCCATGGACTGCCTGCCGCGCACGCTCTCGCGTGCGCAGAAGATGGATGCGCTTACCTCCACGGCGGGCGTCTCTGGCTACCGCGCGGTGATCGAGGCGGCCAACGCGTTCGGCCGCTACTTCAATGGGCAGATCACGGCGGCGGGCAAGGTGCCGCCGGCCAAGGTGTTCATCGCAGGGGCGGGCGTCGCGGGCCTGGCGGCCATCGGCACGGCGGCCAACCTGGGCGCCATCGTGCGCGCCAATGACACGCGCGCCGAGGTGGCCGACCAGGTCAAGTCGCTCGGCGGCGAGTTCGTCAAGGTGGACTACGAGGAAGAGGGCTCGGGCGGCGGCGGCTACGCCAAGGTGATGAGCGAAGGCTTTCAGGCCGCGCAGCGCGAGATGTACGCCACCGAGGCGAAGAACGCCGACATCATCATCACCACGGCGCTGATTCCGGGCAAGCCGGCTCCGAAGCTGATCACCGCCGAGATGGTGCAGAGCATGAAGCCCGGCAGCGTCATCGTCGACATGGCGGCCGAGCAGGGCGGCAACTGCGAGCTCACCGTGCCCGGTGAGGCCGTGGTGCGCCACGGCGTGACCATCATCGGCTACACCGATCTCGCCTCGCGCCTGGCCAAGCAGTCCTCCACGCTGTACGCGACCAACCTGCTGCGCCTGATGGAGGAGCTGTGCAAGGCCAAGGACGGCCAGGCCTTGGTGAACATGGAGGACGACGCCATCCGTGGCCTCACGGTGATCAAGGACGGCGCCGTCACCTGGCCCGCACCGCCATTGAAACAGCCCCCCGCGCCCGCGCCCAAGGCCGCGGCCGCGCCCGTGGCCGAGAAGAAATCCGCCCATGGCGCGCCCGCACCCATGTCGGCCACCGCGCTGACGGTGGTGTTTGCCATCGGCGCCGTGCTGTTCTGGCTCATCGGCGCCTATGCGCCGGCCGCCTTCCTCGGGCATTTCACGGTGTTCGTGCTCGCCTGCTTCATCGGCTACATGGTGGTGTGGAACGTCACCCCGGCGCTGCACACGCCGCTCATGAGCGTGACCAACGCCATCTCCAGCATCATCGCCATCGGCGCGCTGGTGCAGATCGCGCCGCCGGGGGCGGGCGCGGACGGTCGGCCCGACGGCCTGATCCAATGGCTGGCGTTTGCCGCCCTGGTGCTCACGGCCGTGAACATGTTCGGTGGCTTCGCGGTCACGCGCCGCATGCTGGCCATGTTCCGCAAATAAGAACAACGACAAGGAGATAACAACATGTCGCAAAGCCTTGCAACGGTGGCCTATCTGGGGGCCGCCATACTTTTCATCATGAGCCTGGGGGGCTTGTCCAACCCGGAAACCTCGCGCCGGGGCAACTGGCTGGGCATCATCGGCATGACGCTGGCGGTGCTGGCCACCGTCTTCGGCCCCCGCGTCACCGCCGCCGGCTACGCCTGGATCGTGGGCGCACTGGTGGTCGGCGGCGGCATTGGCCTGTACGCCGCCCGCATCGTGAAGATGACGCAGATGCCCGAACTCGTGGCCCTCATGCACAGCCTGGTGGGTCTGGCGGCCTGCCTCGTGGGCTTTGCCAGCTATGTCGACACCTCGGTGCAGTTCACCGGGGCGGAAAAGACCATCCACGAGGTGGAGATCTACGTCGGCATTCTGATCGGCGCGGTCACCTTCTCGGGCTCGCTGATCGCTTTCGGCAAGCTGGCCGGGCGCATCGGCGGCAAGCCGCTGCTGCTGCCCGCGCGTCACTGGCTCAACCTGGCCGCGCTGCTGGTCGTGATCTGGTTCGGCCGTGAATTCCTGGCCGCCCATGACGTGCAGGCCGGCATGCTGCCGCTCATCGTGATGACGGTGATCGCGCTGTTGTTCGGCATCCACATGGTCATGGCCATCGGCGGTGCCGACATGCCGGTGGTGGTCTCCATGCTCAACAGCTACTCGGGCTGGGCGGCCGCGGCCACGGGTTTCATGCTCAGCAACGACCTGCTCATCGTCACCGGTGCGCTCGTGGGCTCCTCGGGTGCCATCCTGTCCTACATCATGTGCAACGCCATGAACCGCAACTTCATCAGCGTGATCGCTGGCGGTTTCGGCTCGGGCGGCGGCGCGCCGGCCAAGAAGGGTGACGCCGCCGAGCCGCAGGGCGAGGTCGTGCCGATCGGCAGTCAGGAGACGGCCGAGATGCTGCGCGAGGCCAAGCGCGTGATCATCGTGCCCGGCTATGGCATGGCCGTGGCCCAGGCGCAGCACACGGTGTACGAGATCACCCAGACGCTGCGCGAGAAGGGCGTGGAGGTGCACTTCGCCATCCACCCCGTGGCCGGCCGCATGCCCGGCCACATGAACGTGCTGCTGGCCGAGGCCAAGGTGCCCTACGACATCGTGATGGAGATGGACGAGATCAACGAGGAGTTTCCCGAGGCCGACGTGGCGATGGTCATTGGCGCCAACGACATCGTCAACCCGAGCGCCATGGAGGACCCGAACAGCCCCATCGCCGGCATGCCGGTGCTCGAGGTCTGGAAGGCGCGCCACTCCATCGTCATGAAGCGCTCCATGGCCTCGGGCTACGCGGGCGTGGACAACCCGCTGTTCTACAAGGAGAACAACCGCATGCTGTTTGGCGACGCGAAGAAGATGCTTGACGAGGTGCTGACCGCGCTCAAACTCTGACGCGGCATAATCCTCGCCAAAAAAGCACGACCGTGCTAGATTCTCTGGCACGGTTTTTTTGTATCCAACAGAACAGACGAGGAGACGGGATGATGAGTGATCGACCATGGTTGGCCGCCTATCCGCAGGGGGTTCCTGCCGACATTGACCCGACGCAGTACCGGTCGCTGGTGCAGCTCATGGAACAGGCGTTTCGCGACTACGCGGACCGCACGGCCTACAGCTTCATGGGCAAGAACATCAGCTACGCCGAGACCGATGCGCTGAGCCGGCAGCTGGCGGCCTATCTGCAGGGTCTGGGCCTGGCCCGTGGCGATCGCGTGGCGCTGATGATGCCCAACATCCCGCAGTACCCGATTGCCGTCGCCGCCGTGCTGCGCGCGGGCTTCGTGGTCGTCAACGTCAATCCGCTGTACACGCCGCGCGAGCTCGAGCATCAGCTCAAGGATTCGGGCGCCAAGGCCATCGTCATCGTCGAGAACTTCGCCGCCACGCTGCAGGCCTGCATCGCCAACACCGGCGTCAGGCATGTGGTGCTGTGCGCCATGGGCGACCGGATGGGCTTTCTCAAGGGCATGCTCGTCAACTACGTGGTGCGCAATGTCAAGAAGCTGGTGCCTCCCTACCAGCTGCCGGGCGCGGTGCGCTTCAACGACGCGCTGGCCAAGGGTGCGGGTGCGCGGCTCATGCAGCCCGAGCTCGGGCCGGATGACATCGCCCTGCTGCAGTACACGGGCGGCACCACGGGCGTCTCCAAGGGCGCCGTGCTGCTGCACCGCAACGTGATCGCCAACGTGCTGCAGTCCGAGGCCTGGAACTCGCCCGTCATGTCCAAGATACCGGCCGGCGAGCAGCCCACGGCCGTGTGCGCGCTGCCGCTCTATCACATCTTCGCCTTCACCGTGAACATGATGCTGTTCATGCGTACGGGCGGCAAGAACATCCTCATCCCCAACCCGCGCGACCTGCCCGCGGTGCTCAAGGAGCTGTCCAAGCACCGCTTCCACAGCTTTCCGGCCGTCAACACCCTGTTCAACGGCCTGGCCAACCACCCCGACTTCGGCAAGGTGGACTGGAGCCACCTCAAGGTGTCGGTGGGCGGCGGCATGGCCGTGCAGGCGGCCGTGGCGCAGCTGTGGCTCAAGAAGACCGGCTGCCCGATCTGCGAGGGCTATGGCCTGTCCGAGACCAGCCCCTCGGCCAGCTGCAACCCGGTCACGGCCACGGAGTTCTCGGGAACCATAGGCGTGCCGATCCCGAGCACGTACATGCGCATCCTCGACGACGAGGGGCAGGACATCTCCGCGAGCGGCAGGCCCGGCGAGATTGCCATCAAGGGCCCGCAGGTCATGGCCGGCTACTGGCAGCGCCCCGACGAAACCGCCAAGGTCATGACCGAGGACGGCTACTTCAAGACCGGCGACGTCGGCATCATGGATGAGCGCGGCTACTTCAAGATCGTCGACCGCAAGAAGGACATGGTGCTGGTCAGCGGCTTCAACGTCTATCCCAACGAGGTCGAGGACGTGGTGGCGCTGATCCCCGGCGTGCTCGAATGCGCCGTCGTCGGCGTGCCCGACGAGAAGACGGGCGAGGCCGTCAAGCTCGTCATCGTCAAGAAAGACCCGGCGCTCACCGAGGAGCAGGTGCGCGACTACTGCCGCACCAACCTCACGGGCTACAAGCAGCCCAAGATCGTCGAGTTCCGCACCGAGCTGCCCAAGACCCCCGTGGGCAAGATCCTGCGGCGCGAGCTGCGCGACAAAAAATAGCGCTGCCGCCGAAAGCCATGCGCGGGCCGGGATAATCCCGGCTTTTTCACGTCTGCCCTGCCATGACCACCGCCATCCTCAGCGCCCTGCCCGAAGAGCAGGGCAGCCTCATGCACGCGCTGCACGGCGCCCAGGCCCTGGAGCATGCGGGCCGCCGCTTCTGGCGCGGCGAGCTCTACGGCCAGCCCGTGGTGCTGGCGCTGTCGGGCATAGGCAAGGTGGCGGCGGCCACCACGGCCACGCTGCTGGCCGAGCGATTCGGCGCGCGGCGCATGGTGTTCACCGGCGTGGCCGGTGGCCTGGGCGATGGCGTGCAGGTGGGCGACGTGGTCGTGGCGCGGGACTTTCTGCAGCACGACATGGACGCATCGCCCATCTTCGCGCGCTGGGAACTGCCCGGCTACGGGCGCGCGCGCATGCCCTGCGATGCGGACCTGTCTACTACGCTATTTGAAGCTGCCAACGCTTATCTGGCGGGCGCTGCAGGTCAATCTGATGCCATGAATCCGACCGGGAACGCCGGCCGCGCGGCGCGCGCCCACCAGGGGTTGATCATCAGCGGTGACCGCTTTGTCTCCACCTCGGCCGAGTCGGGCGCGCTGCGCCAGGCCCTGGGCATGGCCGGCCACGAGGCCCTGGCCGTGGAGATGGAGGGCGCAGCCGTGGCCCAGGTGTGCCACGACTACGGCCTGCCGTTTGCCGCCGTGCGCACCATCTCGGACCGCGCGGACGACGCCGCCCATGTGGACTTTCCGCACTTCGTCACCCATGTGGCGAGCCGCTATGCCGACGGCATCGTCCATGGACTGCTGCAGGGGCTTTCGAAAACATAGCTGTTCGCGCTTGCCCAGCAAGCGTTAGAGCCGAATTTGACTCCCAAAAACCAGGCGCGACTCAGGCGCGCCTACTTCAGCCACCCGCGCTTGCGGAAGTACAGCATGGGCACGACGGCGCTGGCCACCATCAGGCCGATGGCGTAGGCGTAGCCATGCTGCCACTCCAGCTCGGGCATGACGCGGAAGTTCATGCCGTAGACGCTGGCGATCAGCGTGGGCGGCAGCAGCGCCACGCTGGCCACCGAGAAGATCTTGATGATCTTGTTCTGGTTGATGTTCAGAAAGCCGACCGTGGCATCCATCAGGAAGTTGATCTTGTCGAACAGGAACTGCGTGTGGCTGTCCAGCGACTCGATGTCGCGCAGGATCTGGCGCGCGTCCTCGAACTGCTCTGCGTCGAGCATCTTGCTGCGCATCATGAAGCTCACGGCGCGGCGCGTGTCCAGCATGTTGCGGCGTATGCGGCCGTTCAGATCCTCCTGACGGGCGATGTCGGCCAGCACATGCTGGGCGTAGTCGTCCGTCATGTGGCCTTCGAGCACCTGGGAGCTGACCTTCTTGAGGTCGTCGTAAATGCCCTCGAGCGTGTCGGCGGAATATTCCACGTCGGCGTCGAACAGCGCCAGCAGCACCTCCTTGGCATCCTCGATCAGGCCCGGCGCACGGCGTGCGCGCAGGCGCAGCAGGCGAAAGACCGGGATGTCCTCGTCGTGGATGGAGAACAGCACGCCGCGGCTCTTGAGCTCGGCGTTGTGCTGGTTCAGGATGAAGGCCACGCGCACCGAGCGCGGATCCTCGTCGTCATCGATCAGAAAGTCGCTGCGGATATGCAGCTCGCCGTTGTCTTCCTCGTAGAAGCGCGCCGACTCCTCGATGTCGTCGTCCATCGCATCCTCGGGGATGGACAGGCCGTAATGCTGCTTGATCCAGCGCTTTTCCTGCAGCGTGGGCGATTCCAGGTCGACCCAGATGGGCTGAAAGCGCGTCAGCTCCTCCAGGGAGTCGATCTCCTCCTGCACGAGGCGGCCGTTGACGAGCGAAAAGATGTTGAGCATGGCTCAAGTTCCCGGTGTTTGTTGTGCTGTCGATGGGGGCTGAGGCGCTTTCAGCCCCTCGGCAGGCCGGGAGGCTGAAAGCTACCAACTGGGGTAGGTTTCCATGGTTCCATGTCCTGGATATGTAAGCCGGCGATTATCGCACCCGCAGCCAACCCGCGCCGGCCGGCGCAGGCCCGCTGTTGCGTGGTTTTCGGCGGATTTCAGCGGTGTTCGGCCTCGCGCACCAGGGCCAGCGCGCGGCACAGATCGGCCCAGGCCGCTGCCTTGGCCTCGGGCGCGCGCAGCAGGTAGGCCGGGTCGTAGCTGACCACGGCGGGCGTGCCGTCGGCCAGGTGGTGCGCGCCCGCGCGCAGGCGCCCCAGCGGCTCACGGTTGCCGAGCACCGCGCGCGCCGCGGCCAGGCCCAGCACCAGCACCATGGATGGGCGCAGCTGGGCCAGCGCCTGCTGCAGGCCCACGCCCGGCTCCTGGCCGGTGCCGGCCGGGGCGCCCGCGCCCACGCGCTCGAGCCGCGCGACAAAGGTGCGCGGATGCCGGTGCAGGCCCATGGCGCGCAGCATGTTGTCCAGCAGCTGCTCCACATCGGCCGCCAGCGCGGGGTGGGCCGTGGGGCTCTCCAGCACCACCAGCCAGGCCGCGCCCAGGGCGGCCGGTGTGGCCGCGGCATCGGCCTGCGGGTACAGGGCCTGGGGCGGCTGCAGCAGCAGGCCGGCGGCGCCGGCGGGGGCGGCTGGCGCCGCGCCAGAGCCCACCGGGTGGGGCGCAGCGGCAGGGGCCCGCGCTGGCGTGGTTGGCGGGCGTGCCGGTGGTCGGGCGGGCGGCTGCGCGGCCGGAGTATGAGCCGAAGTACGGGCCGGATCACCGGCCGGGGCCGGGCTGGCGGCGGTGGCGGGTGCGGGCGCAGGCATGGGTGCGGCCGGCTGCGGCGCCCAGACCGTGACGCCCATCTCCTGCAGCATGGCGCGTTGGCGCGCGTCCAGATCGAGGCTCATAGCGGCAGACTCATGACCACGGCGTCCTCGCGCCGGCCGTCCGTGCCCGGGTAATACTGCTTGCGCAGGCCCACGCTGCGGTAGCCATGGCGCTCATAGATCTGGCGCGCGCGCGTGTTGCTCACGCGCACCTCCAGCCACAGCGACAGAGCGCCCTGTCCCCGCGCCCACAGGGCCAGTGCATCGAGCATCACATGGGCCCAGCCCTGGCGCTGGAAGGCCGGTGCCACGGTGATGTTGAGCAAATGCGCCTCCTGCACGCCGGGCATGGCGACGAAGTAGCCCAGCAGCTGCTCGCCGGCCATGAGCAGCTGGACCTGGTAGCCCGCGGCCAGTGCGTCGATGAAGTTGCCGCGCGTCCAGGGGTGGCTGTAGGCGATCTCCTCAATGGCCATGAGCGCGTCCAGGCCATCAGGTGTGAGAGGCTCGAAGCGCACCTCGGTGGCGTCGGGGGACTGGGGCATGGCGCTCATGTGCGCGCTGCCGTCGCGGCGTTGCGCGCGGCCTCCCGTTCGGCGGTGGTCTGGGCCACCTTGTCGCGTATGTAGCGCGGCAGCGCGGCGTCCGCGGCCACGGCCTGGCCCGCGGCCAGCAGCCCCGGGGCCAGGCGCAGCAGGGCCTGGGCCGTGGGCAGGCAGTGCACATCGGGTGCATCGGGCGCGTCGGGCGCCAGGCGCGCGCCGTAGGCCGCGCGGGCGTTGCCGGCCAGGGTCCAGCCCGCGGGCACGCGCACGGCCTCGGGGGCGCAGAGGTCAAAGTCCTGCGGCCCGCGCCAGCCGCTCTGGCCGGGCGCGCTGGCGTCGGCCAGCCATTCGAATGCGGCGCTGTAGACCTCGTCCATGCGCGCGTCGAGCGTGGCCACGACGCGCGTGCAGCCCCGCTCGGCGCGCGCCTGCTCGGCCACGGCCAGCAGCGTGTCCACGGGCAGCACGGGCACACCCTGGCCGCCGCGCGCGCCAAAGGCCAGCCCCTGCGCCACGGAGCAGGCCGTGCGCAGCCCCGTGAACGAGCCCGGCCCGCGGCCGAACACCACGGCGTCGAGCTCGGAAAAACCGAGGCCGGCCTGGGCCAGCAGGGCCCTGATGGCGGGGATCAGCGTGGTCGACGCCTGGGCACCGCCCGGGCCCTGGTGCGCGTGGCAATGCGCGCCATGCTGCACGGCAATGGTCAGGATGTCGGTACTGGTGTCAAAGGCGAGGAGCTTCATGAAGCGCCCGATTATCGGCCCGGCTGCCATGGCGCGCCGCATGGGTAGACTCGTGCGCCATGCTGCCTGGGTCTCTCGCCTCCTTCTGCCGCCGCCTGCTCGGCGTCGCCATTGCCACCATCGGCCTGTGCGCCTGCGCCGCGGGGCCAGCGGCCCTTCCGGGCGCCGTCGGCACGCTGCCCGCGGCCGTCGACGCGGCGCTGCAGCGCGCGGCGCTGCCGCGTGACGCGCTGTCGGTCATGGTGGTGCCGGTGCAGGAGGGTGCGGCCGCGCGGCTCGTGCACCAGGGCGACAGGGCGCAGAACCCGGCCTCGGTGATGAAGCTTGTGACCACCTTTGCGGCGCTGGACCTGCTCGGGCCGGCCTTTGCCTGGGAGACGCCGGTTTATCTCGACGCGCCGCCGCGGGACGGCCTGCTGCGCGGCAATGTCTACATCCAGGGCCAGGGCGATCCGGCGCTGGTCGTCGAGCGCCTGTGGCTGCTCATGCAGCGCCTGCGCGCCCAGGGCGTGGCGCAGATCGACGGCGACATCGTGCTCGACCGCAGCGCCTTTGTGCTGCCTGCGCATGACCCGGCGCAGTTCGATGGCGAGCCCTGGCGCCCCTACAACGTGTCGCCCGATGCGCTGCTGCTCAACTACAAGGCCCTGGTCATGGACTTTCAGCCCGATGCCGCGGCGGGCGTGGCGCGCGTGCGCTACACGCCGCCGCTGGCGGGTATGGATCTGCCCACGAGCGTGCCCCTGGCGCGTGCGGCCCAGGGCTGCGGCGACTGGCGCGCGGCCCTGCGCGCCGAGCTGGCCGATGCCGCGCGCATCGTCTTTGCGGGCGCCTATCCGCCGGCCTGTGGCGCGCGCGAATGGGCCGTGGCGCCCGCCGATCCATCGGGCTACGCGGCGCGTGCCGTGGCCGGCATGTGGCGCGAGGTGGGTGGCCGGCTCACGGGCCGCGTGCGCGACGGCCAGGTGCCCGCGGGCCTGAAGCCGGCGTTCAGCTTGCGCTCGCCCAGCCTGGCCGAGGTGGTGCGCGACATCAACAAGCACAGCAACAACGTCATGACGCAGCAGCTGCTGCTCACGCTGGGGCTGCACAAGGGCGGCCAGGGCAGCTTCGATGCCGCGCGCGAGGTGCTCTCGCGCTGGTGGCAGCAGCGCATGGCCGGCGCCGATGCCCCGGTGGTGGACAACGGCGCCGGCCTGAGCCGCGAGGCGCGCGTGACGGCGCGCGCGCTCGCACGCCTGCTGCAGCAGGCCTGGGCCGCGCCGGTGATGCCGGAGTTCATGGCCTCGCTGCCGCTGGCCGGGGTCGATGGCACGCTGCGCCGCAGGAACGGGCCGAGCCAGGGTGCGGCACACCTCAAGACCGGCAGCCTGCGCGACGTGACGGCGCTGGCCGGCTATGTGCTGGGCGCGAGCGGCCGGCGCTATGCGCTGGTGGCCATGGTCAACCACGAGAACGCCGGCGCCGCGCGGCCCGCGCTGGACGCGCTGGTCGACTGGACGGCGCGCGACCTCGATCATTGAAGCGCTTCGCCTTGTATTGGTAGTTACCCGCGTCGCTGCGGACGCATCCCGGGAGTACGATCGCAGTCGTTTTAAAAACGAACGTTCGTTCTATTTACTCCGGGAGATCTGCGATGAACAAATGGACTGGGCTGGCCATGGCCAGTGCCACGGCCCTGCTGGCGGCCTGTGGCGGGGGATCCGACACGGGCGGCAGCAGCGAGACCGACCTGAGCGGGTCGCGTGGCTCCCTGGTGCACAACCCACCGCTGCGCGTCACGGCCATCGGCGCGGCCGAGCTCAAGGACCGGCTTGCGGCCAACGCCAGCGGGCAGAGCCTGTTGGCGCTTGCGGGCACGCCCAAGTGCGGCGTGAACATCCACTACATCGAGTACGGCACCGTGGGCGGCGCGGGCGAGGCGACCAATGCCTCGGGCGCGCTCATGGTGCCCGCGGGCGATGCGGCGGGCTGCAGCGGCCCGCGCCCGGTGGTGCTCTATGCCCATGGCACGACCACCGACCGCGCCTACAACATCGCCGACATCACGGAGCAGGGCCGCCCCGGCGCCTCCGAGGGCACGCTGCTGGCCGCCATGTACGCGGCCCAGGGCTTCATCGTGGTGGCGCCCAACTACGCGGGCTATGACGTCTCCAGGCTCGGCTACCACCCCTACCTGAACGCGGACCAGCAGTCCAAGGAGATGATGGATGCGCTCGCCGCGGCGCGCAAGGCGCTGCCGCGCATCAATGGCCAGGACGGCGGCAAACTGCTCGTCACCGGCTACTCGCAGGGCGGCCATGTGGCCATGGCCACGCACCGCGCGCTGCAGGCTGCCGGGCAGGCGGTGACGGCGTCGGCCCCCATGTCCGGCCCCTATGCCCTCGGTGCGTTCGGCGATGCCGTGTACTACGGCAACGTGAACCTGGGCGCGACCGTGTTCACGCCGCTGCTGGCGGCGAGCTACCAGAAGGCCTACGGCAACCTCTACGCCCAGCCTTCGGACATGTTCGAGGCCGCGTACGCCACGGGCATCGATACCCTGCTGCCCTCCGCCACGCCGTTGAGCGAGCTGATCGCCCAGGGCAAGCTGCCGCAGACGCAGATGTTCAGCAGCACGCCGCCCGCGCCCGCGTTCGCCGGCATCACGCCGCCGACGCAGCCGCCCGCGCTCGCGCCGCTGTTCGCGCTCGGCTTCGGCAGCAACAACCTGGTGAAGAACAGCGCGCGTCTGGCCTATCTGCAGGACGCCATCGCCAACCCCGACGGCGCCGTGCCCAGCGTGACCACGGGCGCCCAGGCGGTCGCGCCCCAGCACCCGCTGCGCAAGGCCTTCAAGGCCAACGACCTGCGCAACTGGGCGCCCCAGCGCCCGGTGCTGCTGTGCGGCGGCAATGCCGACCCGACGGTGTTCTATCAGGCCAACACCACGCTGATGCAGGGCCTGTGGAGTGCCCCCTCGCCGCTGGCGCTGCCGGCCGGGCTGCTCACCGTGCTCGATGTCGATTCCGCGCCCACGGGCGCAAGCGACCCGTTTGCCGCCGTCAAGGCCGGCTTTGCCCAGGCCAAGGCGGGCGTGGCGGCCCAGGGTGGCGCCAATGCGGTGGTGCAGGCCTACCACGGCTCGCTCGTGCCGCCGTTCTGCAATGTGGCCGCACGTGCCTTCTTCCAGCAGGTGCTGGCCTCGGGCGGTTGAAGCCAATTCCAAGGAGTATTCACGACATGAGTCGCAAGTTTTCCCATGCCCTGACGGGCGCCGCGCTGCTGGCGCTGTGCACCGCCGCATCGGCCCAATGGACGGTGCGCGGGGGCCTCACACACATCGCCCCGCATTCCTCGGCCACCGACGCCGTGGGTCCCATGCTGCCGGGGCCGCCGTCCGGCATCAGCATCAAGGTGAAGGACAAGGCCACGCTGTTCCTGTCCGTGGCCTATGGCCTGAACCCGAACATGGAGCTGGAGCTGGCCCTGGGCTACCCGCCCACCCACGACGTGACGGCCAAGATCGCGTCCTCGCTGCCGCCGCACATCGCGGCCTTCAATGGCCAGAAGGTGGCCGAGGTGCGCCAGATCGCCCCCACGCTGTTCTTCAACTACAAGTTCGGCGATGCCAGCAGCCAGTGGCGCCCCTTCGTCGGTGTCGGGCTGAACTACACCAACTTCGACAAGCGCAAGTCCACGGCGGCCAACAACGCGCTCAACGGCGGGCCCACGGACATCCGCCTGACCGACTCCTGGGGCCTCGCGGGCCAGGTGGGCCTGAGCTATCGCATCAACGACCGCTGGTCCATTACCGGCGCCCTGGCCACGGCGCGCGTCAAGAGCCGCCTGACCACGCACACGGCCGGGGTGCAGCGCCAGATCGACATCCGCTTCCACCCCGTGGTGCTGACGATCAACGCCGGCTATACGTTCTGATCCGGGGTACCGCAAACAACAAAGCCGACCCGCGGGTCGGCTTTGTCATTGTGAACGCAGCAAAAGGGCTGATTACCAGCGCTCGCGCAGCTGGTTGTAGGCGTAGTCACCAAACAGGCGATGGGCTGCCGGCGTCAGATACACCTTGTCGGCGAACAGATAGCGGTTCTGGTCCGCTCCGGCCAGCAGGGTGGAGGTGGTGCACAGGGCGGAGTTCACCTCGCCCGCGCCTATGCCGATGCCGGGCCCGGCGTCCACCGAGGTGCACACGGGTTGGCTGCTGCTGTCGAAGCCGTAGCTGCCCGGGTTGGCCTCGAACAGGTTCACGTAGTAGGCCAGATCCACGTAGAGCACGGTCTTGCCATATCTCTCGAGGTTGATCTTCAGGTCGTCGTTGAAGCGCTGGCTGGCGTTGTGGATCAGCGCCTGCTTGCCCAGGCCCTTGGCCCAGGGGCTGCGCTCGAGGTCGTAGCTGCCGGTCACGACGATGTGCTTGGCGCCGGCATCGGACAGGCGGATCACCTGCTGGGCCAGATCCTTGCCGGCCTGGCCGGCCGCGGCGATGTACTGCTCCTCGGTCAGGCTGCCGGCCTGCACGGCGGCCATGCCGGCGATGATGTCGCTCGCGCCGGCGCTCACCAGCACCACGTCGTTGTCGGTGAACTGCGGATTGGCGAGGAACTGGTCGACCTGCTGCGCCACCGTGGGCGTGCTGGAGTCGCCGGCGGCGTCGGGCGTGGCCGTGATGCGTGCGTTGCCCTGGGCGTAGCTCAGGCCGCCGGCCGACACCGGCTTGATCGTGAGGCCGTATTGCGCGGCCAACTGCGCCGTCCAGTTGTTGGTGCTGCCATCGTTGACCGTGTAGCTCGAGCCCTTCTGGCCGACATCGGCCATGGCGTCGCCAAAGGTGATGATGCGGCTGGGCGAGATCGCCGAGTCGATGCTGCTGGAGCCGCAGGCGGCCAGCAGGGTTGCCGAGGCGCAGGCGGCCGCCAAGAGGCTGCGGCGCATCCAGTTTGCTGCCATGTATTTCTCCATGTTCAAGGGTGCGAGAGTGTAAGCCTTGTGTGTCAAGCCGCCGCCGCGGCGCGCTGCAGGCGGTCGCGCACGCCCTCCCAGTCGGGGCTGTCGGGCGGGGTTTCTATCCAGATGAGTTTCACGCCGGCATCGTCGAAGCCGCGCAGCGTGGCAAACAGCTGCTGGGCCGCGGCGGCGGCATCCTGGGGCATGCGGCGCAGCACGACCTTGGCCGATGCCGTGCGCAGCGCGGCGCGCGCGTACACGGCCAGGTGGGCCGCGTCGGCGCCCAGCACATCGAGCCCGGCCTGCAGCTGCCTGGCGTCCATGAGGCGCACGCGTGCCGTGGGGGCGTAATGGGCCAAAAGTGTGCCTGACGCCCGTGGGGTATGCGCTGGTAGCTCTTCTTTCGATAGTGGTGCGATGCCGCAGACGCGCTGCACGTCGGCGCGCGAGATGGCGCCCGGGCGCAGCAGCACGGGCACGCCGCGCGTGCAGTCGATGATGGTCGATTCGATGCCCACGGCGCAGGCGCCGCCGTCGAGCACCGCCAGCGCCTCGCCAAAGGCCTCGGCCACATGCTGGGCGGTCGTCGGGCTGACCTTGCCGAACAGATTGGCGCTGGGCGCGGCCACGCCCCAGACGGGGGGCTCAAGCCGCTGGCAGGCGGCGAGCACGGCGTGCGCCACGGGGTGGGCCGGGCAGCGCAGACCCACGCTGTCCTGCCCGCCCGTGGCGGCGCGTGCGGCCTGGGGCAGGCGCGGCAGTATGAGGGTGAGCGGGCCGGGCCAGAAGGCGTCGATGAGCTGCTGGGCGAACAGCGGCACCTCCTTGGCGTAATGCGTGATGGCGGCGCTGTCGGCCACATGCACGATCAGCGGGTGGTCGGCCGGGCGGCCCTTGGCGGCAAAGATCTGCGCCACCGCGGCCTCGTTGTCGGCGTCGGCCGCGAGGCCGTAGACGGTCTCGGTCGGCAGGCCCAGCAGCTCGCCGCGCGCCAGCGCCTGCGCTGCGGCCTGCACCGAGGCGTCCAGGCGTCCGTCGAGGATCATGCAGGCCCCGCTCAGAACGGCGCGATGCCGAGGATGGCCGCGGCCTGGAGCGCCGTGGCGCGCACGGCCTCGGGCGTGGCGCCGGTCACGTTCAGGTGGCCCATCTTGCGCCCGGGTTTGGCGTCGCGCTTGCCGTACAGGTGCAGGTGGCAGCCGGGCAGGGCCAGCACCTGCGCCCAGTCGGGCGTGACGGGCTGGTCTCCCTGGGCGAACCACAGGTCGCCGAGCAGGTTGAGCATGATGGTCGGGCTGTGCAGGCGCGGCTGCACCAGCGGCAGGCCGGTCATGGTGCGCAGCTGCAGCTCGAACTGCGAGACGTCGCAGGCGTCCTGGCTGTAGTGGCCGCTGTTGTGCGGGCGCGGCGCGATCTCGTTGACCACCAGCGATCCGTCCTGCAGCACGAAGAACTCCACGCACAGCACGCCCACGTAGTTCAGGCCATCCGCTACGCTTTTCGCAGCTGTCAGCGCTTGATGGGTCTGCGCTGCGGGCAGATTTCCTTCAAAGACTTCGGTCACGGCCAGAATGCCGTCGCGGTGCAGATTGCGCTGCACGGGCAGGTGCACCATGCTGCCGTCGCGGCCGCGCGCGACGATGACCGAGCATTCATGGGCCAGCGGCAGCATCTTCTCGAGCACGCAGGGCACGCGGCCGAGCCGCTCCCAGGCGCCGGCCAGGTCGGCCGCGGTCTGCACGCGCACCTGGCCCTTGCCGTCATAGCCCATGCGCGCGGTCTTCAAGATGCCGGGCAGCAGATCGGCCGATACGGCGGCCAGCTCTTCGGGCGTTGCTATCACCGCATGCGGCGCCACGGGCACGCCGCAGCGCACGAAATGCGCCTTCTCGGCCGCGCGGTCCTGGGCGATGGCCACGGCGCCGCCCGCGGGCGAGACGCGCAGGCTCTGCGCCAGCAGGTCGAGCGAGGCGGCCGGCACGTTCTCGAACTCGGTGGTCACGGCGGCGCACAGGCGCGCCATCTCGGCCAGGCCCTGCGCGTCCTCGTAGCCGGTGCGGATGTGGTGGTGGCTCACCAGGCCCGCGGGGCTGGTGGGGTCGGCATCGAGCACCACGGTGAAGTAGCCCATGGCCTGGGCCTTCTGCACCCACATGCGGCCCAGTTGCCCGCCACCGAGCACGCCCAGCGTGGCGCCGGGCAGGATCACGTCGCCCGCGCTCATGGCGCCACCGGGGGCAGACGCATGGCGCGCGCGGCCTCGGTCTGCTCGGCGCGGAAGGCCTCGAGCCTGGCGCGCAGCTGCGGGTCGTTGTTGGCCAGCAGGGCCACGGCGAACAGCGCCGCGTTCGCCGCGCCGGCCGCGCCGATGGCAAACGTGGCCACGGGCACGCCCTTGGGCATCTGCACGATGGAGTGCAGCGAGTCCACGCCCGAAAGGTGCTTGCTGGCCACGGGCACGCCGAGCACCGGCACCACGGTCTTGGCGGCAATCATGCCGGGCAGGTGGGCCGCGCCGCCCGCGCCCGCGATGATGGCCTTGAGGCCCCGCCCCGCGGCGGCCTCGGCGTAGCGGAACATGTCGTCGGGCATGCGGTGGGCCGAGACCACCTGCGCCTCGTGCGCGACGCCGAACTGCTCAAGAATGGCAACTGCGTGCTGCATGGTGTCCCAGTCGCTGCTGGAGCCCATGACCACGCCGATCTGTATGGGGTTCATGTGGGGGTGCGCGCGTGGCGCTCGCCAGGGGAAACCCGCAATTTTACGGTTTCTCGGATTTTCGGTCTCAGTGCGCGAGTGCGGCGGCTGCGGCCCTGGCGCCGGCGTCCAGCACGATGGAGCGGATGGGAATGCGCGCGTCGCGCGGCAGCTCGCCCGTCAGCTGCAGCGCCAGGTAGCGCGTGCAGCACACGCGCAGGAAGGAGCTGAAGTTGTCCACCGCGCCATGTTCGGCCACGAGCTCGTCATGGAGCCGGGTGCAGAGCTGGGCGACGCTGTAGCCGTCGCGCTCGGCGATCTCCTGCAGCACCTGCCAGAACATGTTCTCCAGGCGGATGCTGGTCGCCACGCCGTGCAGCCGCACGGAGCGCGAGCGGCTCGCGTAGAGCATGGGGTCGGCGCTGATGAAGACCTGGCACACGGTGGACTCCTTGGGGGGGCAGGACGGGCGATGGTGGCGCCCGCCGTGCCGCGCGTCAAGTCGGGCGGCGCACTTGAAAAACAATAGCTGCCTGCGCTTTGTCCATGGGCGCCAGCCCCGTTTTTCTTTCAAAGAACGATGCGCGTGCCCAGCAGGGCCAGGAACTGCGCCATCCAGGCCGGATGGGCGGGCCAGGCCGGGGCGCTGACCAGGTTGCCCTCGGTGTGGGCCTGGTCCACCGCGATGTCGGCGTAGCGGCCGCCGGCCAGCTCGACCTCGGCGCGGCAGGCCGGGTAGGCCGAGCAGGTGCGGTCCTTGAGCACGCCCGCGCCGGCCAGCAGCTGCGCGCCGTGGCAGACGGCGGCCACGGGCTTGTTGGCCTCGAAGAAATGGCGCACGGCGGCGCACACGGCGGCGTCGCCGCGCAGGTATTCGGGGCCGCGGCCACCGGGGATGACGAGCGCGTCGTAGTCCCGGGCGTCGATGTCGGCGAACGTGGCGTTGAGCGTGAAGTTGTGGCCGGGCTTCTCGCTGTAGGTCTGCGCGCCCTCGAAGTCGTGGATCGCCGTCTTGATCTGCTCGCCCGCCTTCTTGCCGGGGCAGACGGCATGCACCTGGTGTCCCACGGCCAGCAGCGTCTGGAAGGGCACCATGGTTTCGTAGTCCTCGCAGTAGTCGCCACAGATCATCAGAATCTTCTTGCCAGCCATGAATGTCTCCTTGTCGGGTGGTTGCGGTGGCGGCCATTGTGGGTGGCCGCCTCGGGCCGCGGGTATTAACCCGCTACTACATGTGCGCTGCGGTCCGGGCGAGGGCGAATATGTCCGAGAATCCGCGCTGACCATGACCGGCGCCGCGCGCCGCCCAACCAGGATTGCCATACATGATCGACGTCACCCTAGAAAGCTTTGAGACCGAGGTGGTTGCCGCCTCCATGACCACGCCCGTGCTGGTGGACTTCTGGGCGCCCTGGTGCGGCCCGTGCAAGACGCTGGGCCCGGTGCTGGAGAAGCTCGAGGTCGAATACGCGGGCCGTTTCAAGCTCGTGAAGATCGACTCCGACCAGCAGCAGCAACTGGCCGCCATGTTCGGCATCCGCAGCATCCCCACCTGCGTGCTGATGATGAACGGCCAGCCCGTCGATGGCTTCATGGGCGCGCTGCCCGAGGGCCAGCTGCGCGCCTTCCTCGACAAGCATGTGCCCAGCGCCGAGGCGCTGCAGGCCGAGGAGCAGGATGCCGAGGCCCAGGACGCGTTGGCCGAGGGCGACGCCGAGGGCGCGCTGGAAAAGCTCCAGCAGGCCGTGGCCACCGACCCGGCCAACGACGAGGCGCGCTTTGACTACGTCAAGCTGCTGCTTTCGCTCGGCCGCGAGGACGATGCCAAGGTGGCCTTCGCGCCCGTGATCTCCAAGGCCGAGGGCTCGCGCCGCCTGGGTGCCCTCAAGGCCTGGATGGACGCTATTGATTCGGTAGCTGCTGGCGCTCGTGGGAAGGACGCTGGGGCCGAATTCGATGCAAGAATCGCCGCCAACAAGCGCGACTTCGAGGCGCGCTTTGGCCGCGCGCGCTGGCTCATGGCGGGCCAGCAGTGGACCGAGGCCATGGACGAGCTGCTCGAGATCCTCATGCGCGACAAGAGCTGGAACGAAGAGGCTGCGCGCAAGACCTATGTCGCCATCCTCGAGATCATCGAGCCGCCCAAGGTCAAGGTGGCCGAGGGTCAGATCCCGCCCGAGGACCCGGTGGTCGCCACCTACCGCCGGCGCCTGTCCAGCGTCGTGCTGAGCTGAAACAACAAGGCCCCATCCGGGGCCTTGGTTGTTTTCGGGGCGATCAGGCCGTCAGGCGCTGCAGGGCCTCGCGGTACTTGGCGGCGGTCTTCTCCACCACCTCGCGCGGCAGGCGCGGCGCGGGTGCGGTCTTGTCCCAGGGCTTGCCGCCCACCAGGGCCTGCTCGAGCCAGTCGCGCACGAACTGCTTGTCGTAGCTCGGCGGGTTCTCGCCCTTGGCCAGGGCCTCGGCATAGCCCTCCACGGGCCAGTAGCGCGAGCTGTCGGGCGTCAGCACCTCGTCCATGAGCACCAGCCGGCCGGCCGCATCCAGGCCGAACTCGAACTTGGTGTCGGCAATGATCATGCCCTTTTCCAGGGCGATGGCCGCCGCGGCCTCGTACAGCCGGATCGACACGTCGCGGATCTGCGCGGCCAGCTCGGGGCCGACCATCTCCACCGTGCGCTCGAAGGTGATGTTCTCGTCATGCTCGCCCACGGCCGCCTTGGCCGCGGGGGTGTAGATCGGCTGGGGCAGCCGGGCGGCATTGGTCAGTCCCTCGGGCAGCGGCACGCCGCAGACCGAGCGCGTGGCCTGGTACTCCTTCCAGCCGCTGCCGGCCAGGTAGCCGCGCACCACGGCCTCGATGGGAATGGGCCTGAGGCGCTGCACGAGCATGGAGCGCCCGCGCACCTGGGGCGCCTCGGCATCGGTGACCACGCTCTCGGGCGACTCGCCCGTCAGGTGGTTGGGCACGATGTGACCGAGCTTGTCGAACCAGAACAGCGCCATCTGCGTGAGCAGCTCGCCCTTGCCGGGAATGGGCTCGCCCATGATCACGTCGAAGGCCGAGAGCCGGTCGCTGGCGACCATCAGGATGCGGTCGTCGCCCACGGCATAGTTGTCGCGCACCTTGCCGCGCGCCAGCAGCGGCAGCGACGTCAGGGCGGAAGTGTGCAGGGCGGAGGTGTTGATCTGGGTCATGGCGGGGAACGCGCGCGCAAATGCTGGGAGAACTGGCCTGGTCGGCGCCAGGGCGGGAAAACGGGCATTTTAGTGGCCTGTCCGGCCGATGCCGAACAGCCCGTCATGCCCGAGAGATGCCGCCGCCGGGGCGGGGGAGGGGAGGCCCGGGCGCACAGGGTAACCGGCCCATTGTGCGGGCTTTTGCGCCCGCGCGCATCCGGGCGCCAGAACCCGTGCGCGCAGCCGGGACACGCGTTGCGTTGCGGCGCGGGCGCGCGCATAGTGGGCTCAGGCGGCCACGCATCGGTTCTGGTGGTCGGCCCGGCTGACCCTCGGGGCAGCGTTTTCTCAACCGTAAGCCACAGGAGGCTTGTCTATGAATTTGACGATCAGCGGCCATCACCTTGACGTGACTCCCGCCCTGCGCAGCTATGTCACATCCAAGCTTGATCGCATCATTCGCCACTTCGACCAGGTGGTGGATGTCAAGGTGCTATTGACCGTAGAGAAGCAGAAGGAGAAGGAGAAACGCCAGCGTGCCGAATGCACGGTGCGCGTCAAGGGCAGCGACCTGTTCGTGGAAAGCGCACATTTCGACCTCTATGCCGCCGTCGACGAGCTGATGGACAAGCTCGACCGCATGGTCGTGCGCTACAAGGATCGCCTGCAGGACCATCAGGCCGGCGTGCGCCGGGCAACGGCCCAGGCGGCCGCGGCGACCTGACGGCCGCGCCCGCACGGTGCGGGGCCTGACCGGCTCCGCCCGCAACCGCCCATGGGGCGGTTTTTTTATGGGCGTGATGGTGTACATCGAGATACGTTTTCAGGGTTTCCGCTAGGCGTGCATAATCAACGCACTCACTATGAACCGACTCGCTTCCATATTGCCTGCCGCACAAGTGCTCGTGAGCGTCGATGCCACCAGCAAGAAACGTGCGTTCGAGGAGGCAGGCCTGCTGTTTGAAAGCCAGCATGGCCTGTCGCGGGCCCTGATCACCGACAGCCTGTTTGCACGCGAGCGTCTGGGCTCCACGGGGCTGGGCCATGGCGTGGCCATTCCGCATGGGCGCATCAAGGGTCTGAAGTCCCCCATGGCAGCGGTGTTCCAGCTTGCCCAGCCCATAGGCTTCGACGCTCCGGACGAGCAGCCCGTGGTGTTGTTGATCTTTCTGCTCGTGCCCGAGGCTGCCACGCAAAAGCACCTGGAGATTCTTTCCGAGATCGCCGAGCTGCTCAGCGACAGCGCACTGCGCGAGCGCCTCAAGAGCAGCACCGATGCGGCCGCCCTGCACGCCATGATTGCGGGCTGGCAGTCCTCCCAAGGCTCCGCCTGACGCCGACCGCCCGTTGCCGTGAAGCCCAACGTCGTCAGTGCCGATGCGCTTTTCGAGGAGTTCCGGGTCCTGCTCAAGTGGCAATGGATTGCGGGCCTGAGCGCATCGGAGCGGCGCTTCGCGGAGGTCGCGGTGCGCGCGGCGCGCTCGAGCGCCGACCTCGTGGGCTATCTGAACTACATCCACCCGTATCGCGCTCAGGTGCTCGGCGAGCGCGAGGTCGCCTACCTGACCAACTCCACGCCCCAGGACTGCGAGCGCCGCATCGCGCGCATCGTTACGCTGGAGCCGCCGGTGCTGGTGCTGGCCGACGGACAGACGGCGCCCCGGGAACTGGTGTCCATGTGCGAGCGCGCGCAGATACCGCTGTTCGCCACGCAGGAGTCGGCGGCCTTCATCATCGACGTGCTGCGCGCCTTCCTGTCTAAACATTTTGCCGACCGCATCACCATGCACGGCGTGTTCATGGACATCCTGGGCCTGGGTGTGTTGATCACGGGCGAATCGGGCCTGGGCAAGAGCGAGCTGGGGCTCGAGCTGATCTCGCGCGGCAACGGCCTGGTGGCCGACGATGCCGTGGACCTGTACCGCATCAACCAGACCACCATCGAGGGCAAGTGCCCCGAGCTGCTGCAGAACCTGCTCGAGGTGCGCGGCATAGGCCTGCTGGACATTCGCGCCATCTTCGGCGAGTCGGCCGTGCGCCGGCGCATGCGCCTGAGGCTCATCGTGCACTTGGTGCGCAAGGAGACGCTGGAGCGCGACTACGAGCGCCTGCCCTTCGAGCCGCTCACGCAGGACGTGCTGGGTGTGCCCGTGCTCAAGGTGGTGATCCAGGTGGTCGTGGGGCGCAACATCGCCGTGCTGGTCGAGGCCGCGGTGCGCAACACCATCCTGCAGCTGCGTGGCGTGGACACCTACCAGGAGTTTCTCGAGCGCCACCGCCGCGCCATGGAGAGCGGCGGCTCCTGAGGCAGGCCGCGCGCGGCTTGGGTCTATGCGCTCAGCGCTTCTTGGCGCAGTTGGCGCACTGGCCGTACAGCGCCATCGAGTGGTCCTGAATCACCCAGCCCTTCTCCTTGGCGATGAGGTTCTGGCGCTTCTCGATTTCGGCGTCGTAGAACTCCTCGACCTTGCCGCAGACCGTGCAGACGAAGTGGTCGTGGTGCTGGCCCTCGTTGAGCTCGTAGATCGCCTTGCCGCTCTCGAAGTTGCTGCGCAGCAGGATGCCGGCCTGCTCGAACTGCGTGAGCACACGGTAGACCGTGGCCAGGCCGATGTCCGAGCGTTCGTCGAGCAGCACGCGGAACACATCCTCGGCCGTCATGTGGCGCTGGCTGCCCTTCTGGAATATTTCCAGGATCTTCAGGCGCGGCAGTGTGGCCTTGAGGCCGGTGTTCTTGAGTTCGTCGATGTTCGTCATGTCAGGTCCCCCTGGAGCCAGGGCGAAATCGGCCGGAAGAGCCGCGCAGCCTGCATGCCAGGCACCGGCCGCTACAATGGGCCGGATCATATCCCCTATGCATAAACCCATGTTTGCTCACGCTTGTTGGGGCGCCCGCCGGGGCGCCATTGTGTTGCTGACCGCTGCGCTGGCGGCTGGTCTGGCCGGTTGTGCGGGCACGGGTGAGCGCCTGTCGAGCATGGTCACGCCCTACAAGGTGGACGTGGTGCAGGGCAACTTCATCTCGCGCGAGCAGGTGCAGGCGCTGCAGCCCGGCATGGGGCGCCAGCAGGTGCGCGAGATCCTGGGTACGCCGCTCATGGTGAGCCTGTTCCACGGCGACCGTTGGGACTATGTGTTCACGCTCAAGCGCCCGGGCGTGGAGGCGCAGACGCGCAGGCTCACCGTGTTCTTCAAGGACAACGTGATGGACCATGTCGAGGGTGACGAGATGCCCTCCGAGGCCGAGTTCGTCGCCTCGCTGAGCTCCAAGCAGACCAGCGTCAAGGTGCCCCGGCTCGAGGCCACCGAGGCCGAGCTCGCGCGCTTCCCCAAGGCACCGCCCGCGGCCGAGCCGGCGGCCACGCCCGCGCCGCAGCCCGCAACGAGCTACCCACCGCTGGAATCGCCGCGCCGCTGACCCTCACAGGCCCTGCCGCCCGCGCCGGGCGGCCTTCGTCGTTCTCACATTCATAGCCCGCCGACATGACTGCAACCTCCTCCACCGCATCGACCGCACGCCGCCGCGTGGCCGTGGCCGGCGCCTCCGGCCGCATGGGCCGCATGCTCATCGAGGCCATCGTGGCCAGTGACGACTGCGTGCTCGCGGGCGCGCTGGACATCGCCGGCAGCCCCGCCCTGGGTCAGGATGCTGCTGCCTTCCTGGGCCGCCAGAGCGGCGTGCTCATCACCTCCGATCTGCGCGCGGGCCTCAAGGACGCCGACGTGCTCATCGACTTCACGCGCCCCGAGGGCACGCTGGCCCATGCGGCCCTGTGCGCCGAGCTCGGCGTGCAGCTCGTCATCGGCACGACGGGCTTTTCCGACGCGCAGAAGGCCGAGATCGAGGCCGCCGCGCGCAAGGTGGCCATCGTGCTCGCGCCCAACATGAGCGTGGGCGTCAACGTCACGCTCAAGCTGCTGCAGATGGCGGCCCAGGCGCTCGATGCCGGCTACGACATCGAGATCATCGAGGCCCACCACAAGCACAAGGTGGATGCGCCCTCGGGCACGGCGCTCAAGATGGGCGAGGTCATCGCCGAGGCCCAGGGCACGCGGCTTGCCGACCGCGCCGTGTACGAGCGCTACGGCCACACGGGCGAGCGCAAGCCCGGCAGCATAGGCTTTGCCACCGTGCGTGGCGGCGACATCGTGGGCGACCACACCGTGCTGTTTGCCGGCACGGGCGAGCGCGTGGAGATCACGCACAGGTCCAACAGCCGCGCCGGCTACGCCCAGGGCAGCCTGCGCGCCGTGGGCTTCCTCGCGGGGCAGCGCACGGGGCTGTTCGACATGTTCGACGTGCTCAGGCTCCGGTAGGCCCGGCATGGACGGCCTGCACTGGTGGCGCCAGGGCGATGTGGTCACGCAGGCCACGGCCGCGCTGCTGCTGGCCATGTCGGTGGCCAGCTGGGTCGTCATACTCTGGAAGCTCTACCTGATGCGGCGCGCGTCGCAGGACGTGCCGCGCGGCATGGCCGCGTTCTGGCAGGCGCCATCGCTGGCCCAGGGGGCCGAGCGCGTGCGGGCCGTGGACAGTGCGACGCTGGTGCTGCCGCTCGTGCAGGCCGCGCAGCAGATCGAGGAGGGGCGCGCGGGCGGCGCGCTCTCCAGCCAGGGCAGCCTGTCGCAGCGCCTCACGCGCGTGCTGCGCAATGCGCTGCATGGTGTGCTCGGCCGGCTGCAGTTCGGCCAGGTGCTGCTGGCCACGGTGGGCTCCACCGCGCCCTTCGTGGGTCTGCTGGGCACGGTCTGGGGCATCTACCATGCGCTCACGGCCCTCGCCGGCGTCGAGCAGATCAGCATAGAGCGCCTGGCCGGCCCCGTGGGCGAGGCGCTCATCATGACCGCCGCGGGCCTGACCGTGGCCATACCCGCCGTGCTGGCCTACAACTGGTTCGGCCGGGTCATCGCCCGCATCGAGGCCGACCTCGAAGGCTTTGCGCATGACCTGCGCGAGCTCGTCATAGACACCAACGCCGCCGACTGAGGGCGCCTCCCCATGGCATTCGGCCGCATAGAACGCAGCCCCGGCGCACAGCCCATGAGCGAGATCAACGTCACGCCGCTGGTGGACGTGATGCTGGTGCTGGTGGTGATCTTCATCCTCACCGCGCCGCTGCTCGCGAGCAGCATCCGCCTGCAGCTGCCGCGTGCCGAGGGCACGCAGGCCGGCGCCGCCGCGCGCAGCGTGACGGTGGCGCTCGATGCCGCGGGCCGGCTGTTTGTGGACGATGCGCCCGTGGACGCCGCGGCGCTGCAGCAGCGCCTGGCGCAGATCGCCGCGCACGACCCCGACACCGAGCTGCAGCTGCGCGCCGACGAGGCCGTGCCCTACGGCCGCGTGGTGCAGATCATGGGCGCGGCCCAGGCCGCGGGGCTGCGGCGCGTGGGCTTTGTGGCGCAGCCCGTGCAGCAAAAACAATAGCTGGTTGCGCTTTCCTGCCGGGCGTTCGAGGCCAAAATGACCATGAACTTTCGTTCGTCGGGCGCTACGGGCTTGGCGGCAGCGCCCGCTGACCCAGCCCGGTGCGGATGTCATGCCCCGTGGGGCTCTGGAACAGGCGCAGGTCGAACTCCGGCAGCACGGCGATCAGGTGGTCGAAGATGTCGCCCTGTATCCCCTCGTACTGCAGCCAGGCCGTGGTGGCGGTGAAGCAGTACAGCTCCAGCGGCACGCCCTCGGCCGTGGGCTCCATGGTGCGCACCATCAGCGTCATGCCCTGGTGAATGCCGGGGTGGGCGCGCAGATAGGCCTGCACATAGGCGCGGAAGGTGCCGATGTTGGTCAGGCGGCGCAGGTTCGTCGGCGTGGCCGCGCGCTCGCCCAGGGCGGCGTTGGTGGCGTGCACGGCCTCGCGCTTTTCCTGCAGATAGGGCGTGAGCAGCGCGATGCGCTCGAGCCGGTCGATGTCGGCTTCGCTCAGAAAATGCACGCTCGCCGCGTCGATCTGCAGCGTGCGCTTGATGCGCCGCCCGCCCGATTCGCTCATGCCGCGCCAGTTGCGGTAGCTCTCGCTCATCAGGCGCCAGGTGGGGATGGTGGTGATGGTCTTGTCCCAGTTCTGCACCTTGACGGTGTGCAGCGCGATGTCGACCACATCGCCATCCGCGCCCACCTGGGGCATCTGTATCCAGTCGCCCACGCGCAGCATGTCGTTGGACGAGAGCTGCACGCCCGCGGTGAACGACAGTATGGTGTCCTTGAACACCAGCATCAGCACCGCCGACATGGCGCCCAGGCCCGACAGCAGGATCAGCGGCGAGCGGTCGATGAGCGCCGCCACGATGACGATGGCGCCCACCAGCGTCAGCGCGAGCTTGCCGAGCTGCACATAGCTCTTGATCGAGCGCGTGCTCGTGGGCGCGCCGCCCGGGGTGTTTTCCTGCGCTTGCAGCGTGGCGTCGAGCAGCGCATTGAGCGTGCGCACGAGCTGCAGCACCGTGAGGGCCACGGCCAGGTTGCGCACCACGGCGAACGCCGTCGGGTGCAGCTGCGGCACGGCGTCAATGCCCAGCTGGATCACCAGGGAGGGCACGACATGGGCGAGCCGGCGCAGCACCTGGTCGTGCCAGACCACCTGCGCCCAGCGCACATCCATGCGATCGCGGATGCGCGGCACCATGTGCAGCAGCAGGTACTGCGCCACGGCCTGGGCCAGCCAGGACAGCAGCAGCAGGCCGGCCAGGCCCAGGCCGGCCTGCATCCAGGGGCTGAGGGCGTGCAGCTCGGAGAGGGCGGAATCGATCAAGAAAACTCCTTGCAAGGCAATGGCGCGCCGGCCCTGGTGGGCGGGCGCAACGGGGTGGCATGGGGGATGAACGCCTAGAATTGGGCGCAACGAATCCCATTGTGACCGCTGCGCCGACGCGCAGTTCCCCGCAGCATCCTGTTCCCAGCTCCCATGCAAGACAAATACAACCCCTCCGAGGTGGAGCGTGCCGCGCACGCCCATTGGACCGCCCGCGACGCCTACCGCGTCAGCGAGGACGAGAACAAGCCCAAGTTCTACGCCTGCTCCATGCTGCCCTACCCCAGCGGCAAGCTGCACATGGGCCATGTGCGCAACTACACCATCAACGACATGCTCACGCGCCAGCTGCGCATGAAGGGCTTCAACGTGCTCATGCCCATGGGCTGGGACGCCTTCGGCCTGCCGGCCGAGAACGCCGCGCTCAAGAACAAGGTGCCGCCCGCGCAGTGGACGTACGACAACATCGCCTACATGAAGGGCCAGATGCAGGCCATGGGCCTGGCCATCGACTGGAGCCGCGAGATCGCCACCTGCGACCCCGACTACTACCGCTGGAACCAGTGGCTGTTCCTGAAGATGCTGGAAAAAGGCATCGCCTACCGCAAGACCCAGGTCGTCAACTGGGACCCGGTGGACCAGACCGTGCTGGCCAACGAGCAGGTCATCGACGGGCGCGGCTGGCGCACGGGCGCCCTCGTCGAGAAGCGCGAGATCCCCGGCTACTACCTCAAGATCACCGACTACGCGCAGGAGCTCCTGGACCACGTGCAGATCGGCAACGACAAGGCGACGCTGTCGGGCTGGCCCGACAAGGTGCGCCTGATGCAGGAGAACTGGATAGGCAAGTCGAGCGGCGTGCGCTTTGCGTTCACGCACGACATCAAGGGCGCGGATGGCAAGCCCATCCAGGACGGCCGCATGTATGTCTTCACGACGCGCGCCGACACCATCATGGGCGTGACCTTCTGCGCCGTCGCGCCCGAGCATCCGCTGGCCCAGCATGCGGCAGCCAGCAACCCTGAGCTTGCCGCCTTCATCGAGGAATGCAAGAAGGGCGGCACGACCGAGGCCGAGCTCGCGCTCAAGGAAAAGGAGGGCATGGCCACGGGCCTGTTCGTCACCCACCCCCTGAGCGGCGAACAGGTCGAGGTCTGGGTCGGCAACTACGTGCTCATGAGCTATGGCGACGGCGCCGTCATGGGCGTGCCCGCGCACGACGAGCGCGACTTTGTCTTCGCGCTCAAGTACGGCCTGCCCATCGAGCAGGTCATCCTCGTCGACGGCGAGACCGCCTTTGACGACCAGCGCTGGCAGGACTGGTACGCCGACAAGGAGCGCGGCGTGACCATCAACTCCGACAACTTCAGCGGCCTGGGCCACAAGGACGCCGTCGCCGCCGTGGCCCGCGCGCTCGCGGCCAAGGGCCTGGGCGAGCTCAAGACCACCTGGCGCCTGCGCGACTGGGGCATCTCGCGCCAGCGCTACTGGGGCACGCCCATCCCCATCATCCACTGCGAGGCCTGCGGCCCGCAGCCCGTGCCCGAGAAGGACCTGCCCGTGGTGCTGCCGCAGGACCTGGTGCCCGACGGCAGCGGCAATCCGCTGGTGAAAAGCGAGCAGTTTCACGCCGGCGTGACCTGCCCCTGCTGCGGCAAACCCGCGCGGCGCGAGACCGACACCATGGACACCTTCGTCGACTCGTCCTGGTACTACCTGCGCTACTGCGACCCGAAGAATGCCGACAAGATGGTGGCCGACGGCGCGGCCTACTGGATGCGTGACGGCGGCATGGACCAGTACATCGGCGGCATAGAGCACGCCATCCTGCACCTGCTGTACGCGCGCTTCTGGACGAAAGTGATGCGCGACCTGGGCCTGGTCAAGGCCGACGAGCCCTTCAAGCGCCTGCTCACCCAGGGCATGGTCTTGAACCACATCTACAGCCGCCGCACGGCCAAGGGCGCCAAGGACTACTTCTGGCCGCACGACGTCGAGCATGTGCTGGGCGATGACGGCAAGATCGTCGGTGCCAGGCTCAAGAACCCGGCCGAGAGCGGTGACGGCCTGCTGCCCGTGGGCACGGCGATTGACTACGAGGGCGTGGGGACCATGTCCAAGTCCAAGAACAACGGCGTCGATCCGCAGCAGCTCATCGAAAAATACGGCGCAGACACCGCGCGCCTGTACACCATGTTCACCGCGCCGCCCGAGCTCACGCTGGAGTGGAACGACGCGGCCGTGGAGGGCAGCTACCGCTTCCTGCGCCGCGTGTGGAACTTCGGCGTCAAGCTTTCTGCTATCGATAGAGAAGCTGCCAGCGCAAGCGTGGCGGGCGCTGCAGGTCTGAAAGACGTTGAATTCGGCAAGGAGGCCAAGGCCCTGCGCCTGGAGATCCACAGCGTGCTCAAGCAGGTCGATTACGACTACCAGCGCATGCAGTACAACACCGTGGTCTCGGGCGCGATGAAGATGCTCAACGCGCTCGAGGACTTCAAGGCCATGGACAGCGCAGGCGCCGCCGTGGCGCTGATCGAGGGCTTTGGCATCCTGCTGCGCGTGCTCTACCCGGCCACGCCGCACATCACCCATGGGCTGTGGAGCGAGCTCGGCTACGCCGGCGCGCTCGGCGACCTGCTCGACGCCGCCTGGCCCCAGGTCGACCCGGCCGCGCTGGTGCAGGACGAGGTCGAGCTCATGCTGCAGGTCAACGGCAAGCTGCGCGGCGCCATCCGCGTGCCGGCTGCGGCCGACAAGGCCGCCATCGAGCAGGCGGCCCTGGCCAGCGCCGACTTCCAGAAGTTCGCCGAGGGCAAGGCGCCCAAGAAGGTCATCGTCGTGCCCGGCCGCCTGGTCAACGTGGTGGTCTGAGCCATGCACAAGCGTCACCTGCTCATCGCCTTGGCCGCCGCGCCGCTCGCCGCCTGCGGCTTTCGCCTGCGCGGCGTGCCCCGGTTCGCGTTTCGCTCCATCTACGTGCAGGCGCCCGCGGGCTTGCCCCTCGCGCGCGAGCTCGTCCGCACCCTGCAGGGCGCGGGCAGCGGCGTCACCGTGATCACCGACGAGGCCCAGAAAACCCAGGCTGAGGTCGTGCTGGACCTCCTCTCCGAGCAGCAGGAGCGCGTCGCCGTCGGCCAGAGCGCCGCGGGCCAGGTGCGCGAGCTGCAGCTGCGCCTGCGCATCCGCTTTCGCCTGCGCGGCCAGCAGGGCCAGGAATGGATCGCCGAGACCGAGCTGCTGCAGCAGCGCGACATCAGCTACAACGAAACCCTGGCCCTGTCCAAGGAGGGCGAGGAGGCCATGCTCTACCGCAACATGCGCAGCGACCTGGTGCAGCAGCTGATGCGGCGGCTGGCAGCGGTGAAGCCCGGTGCGGCTGCCTGAGTCGCGGCGCATTCGTCGTTGAGGCAATGATCATGGCGGGGGCTTATGTGACCCAGGCAGCCTGGCCGCGACATCCCTGGGGCGCATCCTCCGTGCGCGGGCGCCCCGTCACCTCGTCATCCCCGCGAAAGCGGGGATCCAGGCCCCACCCTGGCGCCGGTGCGGGCGTCGTTGTGGATCCCCGCTTTCGCGGGGATGACGCCGCAAGCACATCGCAGGCGCCAGGCAGGGGCCGGTCTCGGGCGCAGACATCGCCGTGTTGCTATCAGTGTCATAGCTGTCAGCGCTTGACACATAAGTGTTGGAGGCCTGTTTGGCTCAAATCCCTCTGAACCAGCTCACCGCCCAGCTGCAAAAAGGCCTGCGCCCGCTCTACACGCTGCATGGCGACGAGCCACTGCTGCAGCAGGAGGCGCTGGACGCCATCCGCGCCGCCGCGCGCGCGCAGGGCTACACCGAGCGCAGCAGCCACACCGTGGCCGGCGCGCATTTCGACTGGAGCGCCGTGCTCGCCGCGGGCGGGTCCTTGAGCCTGTTTGCCGACAAGCAAATCCTCGAGGTCCGCATCCCCTCGGGCAAGCCCGGGAAGGACGGCAGCGCGGCGCTGCAGCAGCTGGCCCAGGCGGCCGTGGGCAACGACAGCCTGCTTGCCATCGTGCTGCTGCCGCGCCTGGACAAGGCCACCAGGACCGGCGCCTGGTTCTCCGCGCTCGAATCGCACGGTGCCACCGTGCAGATCGACCCCGTCGAGCGCGCCCAGCTCCCGCAATGGATCGCCCAGCGCCTGGCCGCCCAGGGCCAGCGCGTGGCGCCGGGCGAGGAGGGTCAGCGTACCCTGCAGTTCTTTGCCGACCGCGTCGAGGGCAACCTGCTCGCCGCGCACCAGGAGATCCAAAAGCTCGGCCTGCTCCACCCCCAGGGCGAGCTGACCTGGGCGCAGGTCGAATCGGCCGTGCTCAACGTCGCGCGCTACGACGTGTTCAAGCTCTCAGAGGCCGTGCTCTCCGGCCAGGTGGCGCGCACCCAGCGCATGCTCGACGGCCTGCAGGCCGAGGGCGAGGCCGAGGTGCTCGTGCACTGGGCCCTGGCCGAGGACATCCGCGCCTTGAAGCGCTGCAAGGACGCCATGAACGCCGGCAAGCCCCTGCCCATGGCGCTGCGCGAAAACCGCATCTGGGGCAACAAGGAGCGCCTGTACGAGCGCCTGCTGCCCCAGGCCAGCGACGCGCAGCTCGCGCGCCTGCTGCACGCGGCCCACATCGTCGACGGCATCGTCAAGGGCCTCAAGACCCCCGACTGGCCCCAGGACGGCTGGCAGGCCCTGTCGCGCCTGGCGCTGCAGCTGTGCAGGCTGGGCCAGGCGCCCGCGCGCCGCTGAAGGTCAATGGATATCGCTGCTTGATTCATTGTTTTGACTCAAGCAGCGCTGCCTGTTGATGGCGCGCGATGCTTGCAAAACCCACCGTCATCCCCGCGAACGCGGGGATCCACGGCGGCGGCGAAGCAAGGGCGTGGGTGGCATCTGGATCCCCGCTTTCGCGGGGATGACGGGGGGCAATGAATATCGTTTTCGCGGGGATGACGAGGTCAATGGGTATCGCTGCTTGATTCATTGTTTTGATAGCTGTTGGCGCTTGTCTGGTGGGCCATGGAGGCCTATTCAACCCGATATTGCCGCACGCGCCTTGTCCAGCCACAGTTGCAGGCTGTCGGCCAGGCCCTGGTGGCTGAAGGAGCAGCTTTCCTCGGTGAACAGCGCGCCGGCTTCGAGCCGGTCGAGCAGGGCGAGCAGCACCTCCTTATAGCGAGGCGGCAGGGCGGCGAGCAGCTGCGCGTGGCCGCGCGCGGCGGCGCTGAAGGCGTGGGGTGTGAGGCGCTGCGCGCGCAGGGCGTGCAGGTCTTGTTGCAGTTGGGTGAGCTGGTCGAGGGCGTGAGGGTCTGGCATGGCGCGTAGCGTAGCCGCACTCGGCGATGGGGCAAGCCAGGGCCCGGGCGATCTGGGTCAAAATCGCGGCCATGAACGCCCTGAACATCGCCGAATACACCCAGACGCTGGGTTTGCAAGCAAAAACGGCCTCAGCCCTTATGGCGCGGGCGCCGGCAGCTATCAAAAACAAGGCATTGCTGGCGCTGGCGCGGCTGCTGCGCGAGAACGTGGATGCGCTGCAGCAGGACAACGCGCGCGATCTTGCGCGCGCGCGCGCCGCGGGTCTTGCCGAGCCCATGGTCGATCGCCTCAAGCTCACCCCCAAGGTGGTCGAGACCTGCGCCCAGGGCTGCGAGCAGCTGGCCGCCATGCCGGACGTCATCGGCGAGATCATGGGCATGCGCCAGCAGCCCAGCGGCATCCGCGTGGGCCAGATGCGCGTGCCCATCGGCGTGTTCGGCATGATCTACGAGAGCCGGCCCAACGTGACCATCGAGGCGGCCAGCCTGTCCATCAAGAGCGGCAACGCGTGCATTCTGCGCGGCGGCTCGGAGGCCATTGACTCCAACCAGGCGCTCGCGCGCCTCGTGGGCCTGGCGCTGGCCGAGGCCGGTCTGCCCGTGCATGGTGTGCAGCTGGTGCAGACGACCGACCGCGCCGCCGTGGGCCAGCTGATCGCCATGCCGCAGTATGTGGACGTGATCATTCCGCGCGGCGGCAAGGGGCTGATAGAGCGCATCAGCGCCGAGGCCAAGGTGCCCGTCATCAAGCATCTGGACGGCAACTGCCACAGCTATGTGGACGAGCCCTGCGACATCGACCTGGCCGTGCGCGTGGTGGACAACGCCAAGACGCAGAAGTACAGCCCCTGCAACGCCAGCGAAAGCCTGCTGGTGGCGCGTGGCGTGGCGGCGCAGTTTCTGCCGCGCATCGGCGCAATCTTTGCTGAAAAAGGCGTGGAAATGCGGGTTTGCGCCGAAAGCAGGGCGCTGCTAGCTAGCGTTTCAGGAGCGAATCTGGTGGATGCCCAGGAGTCGGACTGGAGCGAGGAGTACCTCGCGCCCATCATCTCCATCCGTGTGGTCGCGGGGCTTGACGAGGCGATTGCGCACATCAACCGCTACAGCAGCCACCACACCGAGGCGATTCTGACCACCGACCATGTCCACGCCCAGCGCTTTCTGCGCGAGGTCGATTCCAGCAGCGTCATGGTCAACACCAGCACGCGCTTTGCCGACGGCTTCGAGTACGGGCTGGGCGCGGAGATCGGCATCAGCACCGACAAGTTCCACGCGCGCGGCCCCGTGGGCATCGAGGGGCTGACCTCGCTCAAATGGGTGGTGCTGGGCGAGGGCGAGGTGCGGCAGTAGGCCGCAGCAGAGAGCCGGGCGTTCCAGTCCCTCGGCGCAGACCATGAAGATCATCATCCTTGGCGCGGGCCGCGTGGGCCAGGCGGCGGCGGCCAGCCTGGTGTCCGAGCGCAACGACATCACCGTCATCGACACCGATGGCGAGCGCCTGCGCGAGCTCGAGTCGCGCCTGGACCTGCGCGGTGTGGTGGGCAATGGCATAGACCCGGCCGTGCTGGCCGAGGCCGGCGCGCGCGACACAGACCTCCTGATCGCCTGCGCCGCGCAGGACGAGACGAATCTGGTCTGTGCCAAGGTGGCGCAGATGCAGTTCAACGTGCCGCAGTGCATTGCGCGCGTACGCACCAACGGTTTCGAGGACGGCAGTGCGTTGCTCTCGCGCGAGGGTTTTGCCGTCGACCACATCCTGTGTCCCGAGAATTCGCTGGTGCGCTACATCTCCAAGCTGGTGGAGTACCCCGGCGCGCTGCAGGTGCGCGAGTTTGCCGGCGGACGCGCCTGCCTGATCTCCACCCGCGCACGCACCGGGGCGCCGGCCGTGGGGCAGGAGATCCGGCTGCTGCGCCAGCAGATGCCCGAGGTGGCCATGCGCATCGTCGCCATTTACCGGCGCTTTGCCGACGAGCCAGACCGCTTCGTGCCGTGCGACGGCACGACGCGCATCGAGCCCGGCGACGAGGTGTTCGCCCTGGCCGGCAAGGAGCGTGTGCCCCAGGTGCTGGCCGCGCTGCGCATTCGGCCTGGCCAGCCGGCGCGGCAGGTGCGCCGCATCATGATGGCCGGCGGCGGCGTGGTCAGCGAGCGCCTGGCGCGCGCGCTGGCTGCGCAGCAGGGGCGCTTTCAGCTCAAGATCGTGGAGCGTGATGCCGATCGTTGCACGGAGCTGGCCTCCAGCCTGCCCGAGGAGGTGCTGGTGCTGCAGGGCGAGACTTCGGACGAGGACCTGCTGGCCGAGGAGGGCATCGACGATGTGGACTTCTTCCTGGCCCTCTCCGGGGACGACGAGAACAACATCATGTCCTGCCTGCTGGCCAAGCGCATGGGCGCGCGCCGCGTGCTCGCGCTCATCGACCGCCTGGCCTACGCCGAGCTGATGCACGGCACGCAGATCGACATTGCGCTCACGCCCGCCCAGGCCATGCTGGGCGAACTGCTGGCGTACACGCGCCGCGGCGACGTGCAGGCCGTGCACAGCCTGCGCCGCGGCGTGGCCGAGGCGCTGGAGATCGTGGCACGCGGCGACAGAAAGAGCTCGCGCGTGGTCGGCCGGCGCGTGGAGGACCTGCCGCTGCCCCCGGCCGTGCACATGGGCCTGATCGTGCGCGGCCTGCCCGATTCGGAGGCGCCGCCACCGGTCGAGGGCGAGGCGCCGCCCGCGCCACCGGGCGAGCCCGAGGTCATCATTCCGCGCAGCCACACGGTGATAGAGAGCAACGACCATGTGGTGTTCTTTCTGCCGCACAAGCGCCTGGTGCGCGAGGTGGAAAAGCTGTTTCGCGTCAGCGCGACGTTCTTTTAGACGCCCGGGCCATGCGCGACCTGTTTCCCGTTCTGCGCGTGCTGGGCATGCTGATGTGCATGTTCGCGCTGTCCATGGCGCTGCCGGGCGCGGTGGCGTGGTGGCTGCAGGAGTTGGTGTGGCCGGTCTACCCCCTGTCCCTGGCCGTGACCCTGGTGGCCGGCCTGCTGCTGCTGTGGTTCATGCGCGGCTATCGCCAGGAGCTGCAGCCGCGCCATGGCGTGATTCTGGTGACCCTGGTATGGGTGCTGCTGCCGCTGTGCGCCAGTCTGCCGCTGTGGCTGGCCATGTGGGAGATCGGGCGGCCGATCAGCTTCACCCATGCCTACTTCGAGGCCGTCTCGGGCCTGACGACCACGGGCTCGACGGTGCTGTCAGGGCTGGACGCGCTGCCGCTGTCGGTGAACCTCTGGCGCACCTTTCTGCAGTGGCTCGGCGGCATGGGCATATTGATTCTGGCCGTGGCCGTGCTGCCGCTCCTGGGCGTGGGCGGCAGCCAGCTGTTCAAGGCCGAGGCCGCGGGCCCCCTCAAGGACACCAAGCTGACCCCGCGCATGACGGAGACGGCCAAGGGCCTGTGGGGCGTGTATGCGGGCATCTCTGTGCTCTGCGCGCTGTGCTTCTGGGCCGGCGGCATGCGGCCCATGGACGCGGTGATGCACATGTTCACCACCGTGAGCCTGGGTGGCCTGTCCTCGCACGACAGCAGCTTTGCCTTCTTCAATTCGCCGCTGCTGGAGGCGGTGGCGGTGTTCTTCATGCTCGTGGCCAGCTGCAATTTCACGCTCTACTTCGTCGCGCTGCGCAAAGGGCATTGGGCGGGGTTCTGGCGCGACCCCGAGGTGCGCGCCACCATGCTGGTGCTGATCGGCGGCGGCCTGCTGGTGGCCCTGCTGCTCTGGGCCAAGGGGGTGTATGGGCCGCTGCTGGCGCTGCGCCACGGCATGTTCCATGTGGTGTCGGTGGCCACCACCACGGGCTACGCCACGCAGGACTACCTGGCCTGGCCGGTGTTCGCGCCGGTGTTCATGCTGTTTCTGTCGGGCGTGGCCACGAGCGCCGGGTCCACCGGCGGCGGCATCAAGATGGTGCGCATGCTGATTCTGGTGCAGCAGGCGCGGCGCGAGCTCACGCGCCTGGTGCATCCGCGCGCGGTGCAGCCCGTGCTGCTGGGCGGGCGCGTGGTGGACAGCCGCATGATCTTCTCGGTGCTGGCCTTCATGCTGGTCTATGGCGCCACGGTCATCGTGCTGAGCATGGTGCTGCTGCTCACCGACCTGGACCCGCTGACGGCGTTCTCCGCGGTGCTGGCCAGCGTGCACTGCGCCGGCCCGGGCCTGGGCATGATTGGGCCGAGCTCCAACTACGCCGTGCTCACCGACTTCCAGACCTGGGTGTGCACGCTGGGCATGCTGCTCGGGCGGCTGGAGATCCTGAGTTTCATGGCGCTGCTCTCGCCGGCCTTCTGGCGTCGTTGAACTACGTACGTGGTGGGGGCAGTGGCATCCCTACAATGCGGCGCTTGACCATATCACCAGGGTTTCTATGGTTCCCCATCTCATCACGGCATTGACGGGTCCGATCAACGAGCTGGAGCAGCGCATTCTCGACTCCATGCCGGCCATCGAGCGCTGGTTCCGCCTGGAGTGGATGGAGCACACGCCGCCGTTCTACACCTCGGTGGACATCCGCAACGCGGGCTTCAAGCTCGCGCCGGTGGACACCAACCTGTTTCCCGGCGGCTGGAACAACCTGACGGACGAGATGCTGCCGCTGGCGGTGCAGGCGGCCATGGCGGCGATCGAGAAGATCTGCCCCGAGGCGCGCAACCTGCTCATCATCCCCGAGAACCATTCGCGCAACACCTTCTACCTGGCCAACGTGGCGCAGCTGGTGCGCATCTTCAACATGGCGGGGCTCAATGTGCGCGTGGGCTCGATCAGCCCGGACGTGAAGAAGACCACCACCGTCACACTGCCCCATGGCGAGAGCGTGACGCTCGAGCCGGTGATCCGTACCAAGCGCCGCCTGGGGTTGAAGAACTTCGACCCCTGCACCATCCTGCTGAACAACGACTTGTCGGCCGGCGCACCGGGCATTCTGGAGGAGCTCTACGAGCAATACCTGCTGCCGCCGCTGCACGCGGGCTGGAGCGTGCGCCGAAAGAGCCGTCATTTCAAGAGCTACGAAGAGCTGGCCAAGCGCTTCGGCAAGATGCTGGGCATAGACCCCTGGCTCATCAACCCGCTGTTCGGCCATTGCGAGGGCGTGGATTTCGGCGAGGGTCAGGGCATGGAGGCGCTGGCGAGCTCCGTCGATGCGCTGCTCGCCAAGGTGCGGCGCAAGTACAAGGAGTACGGCATCAAGGAAAAGCCGTTTGCCGTCGTCAAGGCCGACAACGGCACCTATGGCATGGGCATCATGACGGTGCACGACGCCAAGGAGCTCGAACAGCTCAACCGCAAGACGCGCAACAAGATGGCCGTGATCAAGGACGGCCAGGTGGTGCACGATGTGATCGTGCAGGAGGGCGTGCTGACCCAGGAGCGTGTGCACGAGGCCGTGGCCGAGCCCGTGGTCTACATGATGGACCGCTATGTGGTGGGGGGCTTCTACCGCATCAATGCCGAGCGCGGTGTGGACGAGAACCTGAACGCGCCCGGTGCGGGCTTTGTGCCGCTGGCCTTCCAGCACAGCACCCAGTTGCCCCAGCCCGGTGCGCGCCCCGGTGCGAGCGCGCCGAACCGCTTCTATATGTATGGTGTGATCGCGCGCCTGGCCATGGTGGCGGCCAGCTACGAGCTCGAGGCCACCGACCCCGAGGCCGAGGTGTACGACTGAGGCGGCCCGCCGGCCCGGCCGTCGTGCGCGCCGCACCTGCGCGGCGCACAATCTTCATCCCTTCCCACAGGAACTCCGGTCCGTGACCGGGGGCAGACCGTGCAAAACTCCAAATCGTCGCTTGCGGGCCTGACCGTGGGTGCCATCGGCGTCGTCTTCGGCGACATCGGCACCAGCGTGCTCTACACGGTCAAGGAAATCTTTGCCACCGGCCATGTGCAGTTCACCCATGACAACGTCTATGGCGTGCTCTCACTGATCTTCTGGACGCTGTCCATCATCGTCTCGCTCAAGTACGTGGTGCTGGTGCTGCGCGCCGACAACAACGGCGAGGGCGGACTCGTCGCCATGCTGACGCTGGCCTCGCGCGCCGTGGCCGACCGGCCGCGGCTGCGCCACTGGATGCTGCTCGTGGGCATCTTCGGCACCTGTCTGTTCTATGGCGACGGCGTCATCACCCCGGCGATCACGGTGCTGGGCGCCATGGAGGGGCTGGAGGTCATGTCGCCCGAGATGAACCGGTATGTCATTCCGCTCACGCTGCTGGTGCTGTTTGCACTCTTCTTCGTGCAAAAGCATGGCACGGCGGGCATAGGCCGGTTCTTCGGGCCGGTGATGATGCTGTGGTTCGTCACGATTGCCGCCCTGGGCGTGCTGCACATCGTGAGCCATCCGGAGATCCTCTGGGCCGTCTCGCCGCATTTCGCGTGGCGCTTTGGCATGCAGAACCCCGGCATCACCTTCATCATCCTGGGCGCCGTGGTGCTGTGCGTGACCGGCGGCGAGGCGCTTTATGCCGACATGGGGCATTTCGGCAAGCAGCCCATCCGCCTGGCCTGGTTCTCCATTGCCATGCCGGCGCTGGTGCTCAACTATTTTGGCCAGGGCGCGCTCTTGCTGGCCGAGGGCCACGAGGCCGTGAAGAACCCGTTCTTCCACATGGCGCCCGAATGGGCCACGCTGCCCCTCGTGGGGTTGGCCACGGCGGCGGCGGTGATCGCCTCGCAGGCGCTGATCTCGGGCGCGTACAGCGTCACCAAACAGGTGATTCAGCTTGGCTTTCTGCCGCGGCTGCAGATCCTGCACACTAGCGTGCACGACAAGGGCCAGATCTACATGCCCTTCGTGAACTGGGGGCTGTTCGCGCTCATCGTGCTGGCCGTGGGCATGTTCCGCAGCTCGGGCAATCTCGCGGCGGCCTATGGCATCGCCGTGACCACCGACATGCTGATCACCACGGTGCTCACCTTCTTCGTCGTGCGCTATGCGTGGAAGCTGCCGCTCGCGCTGTGCATCGCCGCCACGGGGGTGTTCTTCACGGTGGACATCCTGTTCTGGTCGTCCAACCTGCTCAAGCTGATCCACGGCGGCTGGTTCCCGCTGGCCATCGCCGGCGCGGTGTTTCTGCTCATGGTCACCTGGCGTGACGGGCGTGCGCTGCTGACCGAGGCGCTGCAGGCGACGGCGCTGGACCTGAAGGAGTTTCTGGCGGGCCTGATGATTGCGCCGCCCACGCGTGTGGCGGGCACGGCGGTGTTCCTGACCTCGCGCGACGGCATCGTGCCCAATGCGCTCTTGCACAACCTCAAGCACAACAAGGTGCTGCACGAGTACAACCTGTTCGTCACCGTGCACAACCATGAGGTGCCCTGGATCGGCATGGACAAGCGCCTGGAGACCGAGTCGCTGGGTGGCGACTGCTGGCGCGTCGTCGTCAACTACGGCTTCAAGAACGACTATGACCTGCCCAAGTCGCTGGCGCTGCTGCAGGGCCGCGGCGTGGACTTGAACCCCATGACCACGAGCTACTTCCTGTCGCGCGACATCGTCACGCCCAGGCTGGGCGAGGGCATGTCCATGTGGCGCGAAAAGCTGTTTGCCCAGATGCACCACAGCGCGAGCGCGGCGGCGGAGTTCCTTAACCTGCCGAGCAATGCCGTGGTGGAGCTGGGCTCCAAGGTGGAAATTTGAGGTGTTTTTGGCCTCTATCGCCCGTCAATCAAGCGCGTAAAGCTATTGAATTAATAGCTTTTGTGGCGACGCAAGCGCGACCGCGCTGCCACAATCAGCGGCCATGCAGTACTTCAAAGACCTGAGCCTGTCCGCCTTTACGGCCGGATTCGTCGCCGTGCTGGTGGGTTTCACGAGTTCCGTGGCCATCGTGTTCCAGGCGGCCCAGGCCTTTGGCGCCACGCCCGAGCAGGTGACGTCCTGGATGTGGGCGCTGGGTCTGGGCATGGGGCTGTGCTCGCTCGTGCCCTCGCTCGTCCTGCGCCAGCCGGTCATGGTGGCCTGGTCCACGCCGGGCGCCGCGGTGCTGGCGACGGCCGGGCTGGCCGGGGGCTTTTCCATGGGCGAGGCCGTCGGGGCCTTCATGGTCTGCGCGCTCTTGATCCTGCTCGCGGGCGTGACGGGCTGGTTCGAGCGCGTCATGAACCGCATCCCCATGGAGATCGCCTCGGCGCTGCTCGCGGGCGTGCTCGCGCGCTTTGGCATGCAGGCCTTCGCGGCCCTGCAGACGGCGCTCCCCCTGGTGCTGGCCATGCTGCTGGCCTACCTGCTCGCGCGTCGCCTGCTGCCGCGCTATGCCGTGGTCGTCACGCTGGCCGTGGGCATTGGCTGGGCGGCCCTGGCCGGGCAGATGCGCTGGTCGGCCGTGCACCTGGCGCTGGCCATGCCGGTGTTCACGGCGCCGCAGTTCAGCCTGCAGGCCGTGATGAGCCTGGCCCTGCCGCTGTTCATCGTCACCATGGCCTCGCAGAATCTGCCCGGCGTGGCCGTGATGCGCGCCACGGGCTACCAGTTGCCGGTGTCGCGCCTGATCAGCCTGACCGGGCTGGTGACGCTGGTGCTCGCGCCCTTCGGTGCGTTTGCGCTCAACTTCAGCGCCATCACCGCCGCCATCTGCATGGGCCCCGAGGCGCACCCCGACCCGGCGCGTCGCTATACGGCGGCCGCCTCCTGCGGCCTGCTCTACATCGCCGTGGGGTTGTTTGGCGCCGTGGTCACGGGCCTGCTGACGGCCTTTCCGGCGGAGCTGGTGGTGGCCATCGCCGGCCTGGCGCTGCTCTCGGCCATCGGCGGGGGGCTCGCGTCGGCCCTCGCCGAGGAGACCCACCGCGAGGCGGCGCTCATCACCTTCCTGGTCACGCTGAGCGGTGTGAGCATCGCCGGCATTGGCTCGGCCTTCTGGGGCGTGGTCGCAGGCAGCGTGGCGCTGTTTGTGCAACAGTACGGGCGACGGCGCGCGCAGGCCGCGCCGCGCCCGCATTGACAACCCCTGGCGTGCACCCCATGAATCTATTGTTTGTTGCCGATCCCGTAGAGCATTTCAAGATCTACAAGGACACCACCTTCGCCATGATGCGCGAGGCGCAGCGCCGCGGCCATCGCCTGGCCGTGTGCGAGCCCGCGCACATGCATTGGCAGCGCGGCGGCAAGGTCACGGCGGGCGTGCGCGACATCACGCTCACGGGCCATGCCGTGGACTGGTTCACGGCCAGCGAGCCACGCGAGGCGGCGCTGGCCGACTTCGACGCCGTGCTCATGCGCAAGGACCCGCCGTTCGACAGCGAGTATTTCTACGCCACCCACCTGCTCGAGCAGGCCGAGCGCGAGGGCGCTCGCGTGTTCAACAGCCCGCGGGCGCTGCGTGACCATCCGGAAAAGCTCGCCATCATGGAGTTTGCGCAGTTCATCGGGCCCACGCTGGTGACGCGCGACCCGCAGGACATCCGGCGCTTTCACGCCGAACATGGCGACGTGATCCTCAAGCCCCTGGACGGCATGG